>NZ_JDWE01000167.1:0-1003 GCF_000685765.2 Frankia sp. BMG5.23 | reverse complement strand
GGTACGTATTCGGAAATCCCGTTGGGGCATGATCGTGGGCGGCGTGACCGTGGGGCACTCCGCTGGGGTCTCGGGGGTCGGGGTCAGCCGGGAGGCTGTTGCCAGGTGGTGAGGTCCTCGGGGCTGGCGGCCCAGGGCAGGAACCGGTCGAGGTCGGCGCCGGTCGGCGGCTTGCCGCCGGCCCGGCCGCAGGCGTCGAGGTAGTTCTCCAGGTAGGTCAGCAGGTTCAGGTTGTGCATCGCGGCGGTCGCGGTGACCGTGAAGATCGTGGCGGCGTGGCGGGCGGTGTCCTCGGTGCGGGAGCCGCCGGCGTTGCGCCGGGTCACGACCGGGCCCCTGATCGCCCTTTCCGCCGGGTTGTTGTCCATGCCGATCATGGGGTAGTCGCGGTGGGCGACCAGCCCGTCCCATTCCCGGTCCAGGGTCGCGAGCGCCTTGCGCGCGGGTTCCTGCAGGCCGGGCGAGGCCGTCTGCTCGCGGCGAACCGTGTCGATCACGGTGATCGCGGTGTCCCAGCCGGCGTACGCGGCGGCGAGCCGCTTCTCGGTGGCCGGCGACGGGGCCGCGGCGGCGGTGTGCCAGGCGGCGGCGAGCTCGCCGTGCGCGGTGTAGAGCGCGCGGATCCGCTCGACCCACTGGCGGGCCCAGATCCCGAGCTGGGCGGGGTTCGCGTCGCCGGCCCGCACGAAGTACCGCCGCGCGTGCGCCCAGCAGTACAGGTTGACCAGGCCATCGGCGCGGCGGCCGGCGGAGACGTACACGGTGTAGAAGTCCGACGACAGCACGAGGCGGCGCGGTCCGCCGTCGGCGTCGTCGGTCAGCTGGCCGCTGTCCGGGTCGAGGCCGACGTGTTCGGCGAGCACCGCCGTCGAGCGGGTCGCGTCCATCACGAAACAGACGCTGTCCGGCCCCAGGAACACCCACAGCCACCAGCGGGCCGGCCCGCCGCCGCCGGTCGGGGTGAACACCCGCCAGGTCGTCTCGTCGGCGTGCAGGTGCCACG
>NZ_JDWE01000166.1:0-1025 GCF_000685765.2 Frankia sp. BMG5.23 | reverse complement strand
GCCAATAGGTCATCTCTGCCGATGTCTCAAGGTTTGCCTGCCGCATCGCCGGATGGGTCCAGAATCCCTGCGCGTCGCGCTCAACCGGTACAGCACATATTCCCTGCATCACACTCTCCTTAATAGACGGACTGGGGCTTGCCCCAGACGGCTGGTTTAACCACGAACAGTACCTTGCCCGGCTGGTGATAGACGTCCTGACTGTCAATCCAGGGCGCGATCCACAGCTGCGCGGTCTGCTCGGCCTGGCGGGCCGGTCGTGTGCTGCCGACACCGGCACAGCGCGGCAACGTGCAGGTACTGACGGTCGTCACGATGGCGGCCGGCGCCGCAATCGCCGGAGACGCCGGCACTGCCCGCGCCGGGGATGCAGCGCCCTGACGAGGCAACAAACGGGACGTGCTGCCGGCTGAGACAGGGACGGGGCCGGTATCTCGCCCCACTGCCGCAAAGTCGCCGTCAGCCAGGCGAGGCAATGCGGCCGCAGCCGGCTTTGCTTCGCTGCCCTCTTCCAGCGACTTGGCTTTCTCGTTGGCCTGCTCCATGGTCATGCAACTGTCGGAGGTGGTGGCGTTACAGCCGAATTCACTGCTGACGCCGGCACAGCCGGCCAGCAGCAGCACGCCACCCAGGGCGGGGAGTAAAAGCAGTGATTTCATGATGTGCGTTTTCATAAAGTCTCCTTAAAACCTGGCCGAGAAAAAAGTCATTAACGGTACAACGAGGGTCATTACCCATCCGGCGCACGTATGCATCATCAAGAACATCGGCACATCAAATTCCCAGTGAATGAAAGAACTCCCGGCAACGATTGCGACCGAGATGGGCACTATCAGTGCCAGGCATACCGACAGTGCGTAAGCAGAGGATTTTTTGTTGGGACCCGTCATTAAGAAAAATAAAGAGAGCGCCGCCGATCCCGCACACCAGAGAATGTCACGCCGAAAATCGGCCCACTTGTCGGCATCGGTCAGCAGGTGCTCAATGCGCCACATATCGAGCGCAAGCCAACCGCCCCACCAGGC
>NZ_JDWE01000165.1:0-1122 GCF_000685765.2 Frankia sp. BMG5.23 | reverse complement strand
CATGGCCCTGTCCGAGGGCCAGCGCGCAAGAAACGCCACCCTCCGTCTGCCCCGGTCACCCCGCGACAGCACCAGGCGGTGATGGAAGCCCAGGAACTCAAGACCATCCCCTCCCACCTGTAGGTGAACGATACGGGTCTTGGCTGCCTTGGTCTCCAGCCCCAGATCAGCGAGCAACCGGACCAGACAATCCATCGCCCGCACCGCCTGATCCTCCGACCAGCACATCACGACGATATCGTCCGCGAACCGGACCATCATCCCGTCCCCGTCGTCCCATTCCCGGTCAAGCCGGTTCAGGTAGACGTTACAGAGTAATGGGGACAGCGGCCCGCCCTGGGACATTCCGCTGACCGGCCTCCGGACCTCGCCGTCGCGCATCACGCCGGCACGCAGGACAGCACGCACCAACCTGAGCATCGCCTGGTCGCAGACCCGTTCCTCGATCGTCTGCATCAACCCTTCGAACGGGATCGCCGTAAAGCAATCAGCGATATCCGTCTCCACCACCCACCGACGGCCCTTCCCGCACGCATCCACCAGCACTTGCAGTGCGTCATGAGCCGAGCGCCGCGGGCGGAACCCGAACGAGCACCCGGCCATGTCCGCCTCGAAGACCGGCTCGAGCACGATCTTCACGGCGGTCTGCACCACACGGTCGCGGACGGCAGGGATCGACAGCGGCCGGGACGCACCCTTGTCCCCCGGCTTGGGAATTTCTACCCGGCGCACAGGCAAAGGACGGTACCCCCCTTCCCGCAATTCGCCGCCCAGCTCGTCGAGAAGACGGGACACCCCGTACTCCTCGACCTGGGCAATGGTGGTCCGGTCAATGCCCGGCGCGCCCCTGTTGGCGCGCACCAGTGCCCACGCACGCTCCAGGACGTCCCCACGGTGGACCTTGTCCGAGAGCGCATGGAACCTCCGCCCGGGATCGGCCTTGGCCGCCCGGTACAGCGTGTGCTGCAAGACACGGACCGGATCCACTCGGGATCCCGAAGCGGCGGGAATAGCAGCAATGGCACTCACCGAGCCCCTCCTTCCAACTCCACGCGTCGACGAAGCAGCGGCCCTTCCCTCACCGCCGGTTATGTTGTCCGGCCGGCTCGAACGGTAATATGG
>NZ_JDWE01000164.1:0-1223 GCF_000685765.2 Frankia sp. BMG5.23 | reverse complement strand
CCCGCCCCTGGCAAGATCATGACTGTTGAGGAAATGATCGCCGGGGAAACGGGTGCGTCGTGGTCGAGGGTACGTCGTTGGGTGTGGACGTCGCGTGGATGGTCGGGTTGCCGGGCTGCCGGGTGGTGCACGTCGAGCGGCGGGAGTCGGGTTGGGTGCAGCTGTACCTGTCGTCGCTGGAGGGGATGACGGTGTGCTGCCCGGGCTGTGGGACCCCGTCGGGGCGGGTCCGTGAGCGTGTCGAGCAGCGGCTGGCGCATCTGGTGGTCCTGCCGATGACGGTGGTCTGGGACAAGCGGCGGCTGTACTGCGACAACGACGCGTGCGGGCAGCGGACCTTCGCCGAGACCGGGCCGGTGGCCGAGCGGGGGGCGCGGGTCTCGGTGACGGGCCGGGAGACGATGGGCCATCTCGTCGGGGACTGGCTGGTCCCGGTGCGCCGGGTCGCCGACGCGCTCGGGTCCAGCTGGCACACGGCCCAGGACGCGCTGGACCGGTTGGCCGAGCTGGCCGGGATCACGGTCACCCTCCCCGCCGACGCCGACGCCGACGCCATGGACGCCGTGGGCGGCGCGGGGGTGGGGAAGCCGCTGGTCGTGGGTCCCGACGACGACTACGGCGGCGCGGGTGGCGCGGGGGTGCGCCGGTCGCGGCGGTCGGTGTCCGGCCCGCGGCCCGGGGTGGGGGTGCTCGGGATCGACGACCATCGGCGGGGCCGGCCCCGCTACCACCAGGACCCGGTCAGTGGCCGCTGGGTAGCGGACGCGGACCGGTGGGCGACCGGGTTGTTCGACGCGACCGGTGGGCATGGCCTGCTCGGGGTCGTCGAGGGCCGGACCGTCGCGGGCACCGTCGACTGGCTGGCCGCCCAGCCCGAGGAGTGGCTCGCCGGGATCTGGGCCGTCACGATCGACATGTCCACGACCTACGCCTCCGCCGCCCGCGAGGCGCTGCCCCACGCCCTGCTCGCGATCGACGGTTTCCACGTCAGCCAGCTGGCGAACAAGGCGATCGGCGACACGCGCCGTCGGGTCACCCACGAACTACGCGGCCGCCGAGGCAGAGCAACCGACCCGGAGTACACGATCCGCGGACTGCTCGTCCGGGCCGAGGAGAAGCTCTCGCCCGCCGCCCGCGGGAAACTGCTATGCACACTCGCCGACCTCGGCGGGAACGCCGCCCTCGCGATCGGCACCGCCTGGCGCGCGAAGGAACACCTACGC
>NZ_JDWE01000163.1:0-1330 GCF_000685765.2 Frankia sp. BMG5.23 | reverse complement strand
AGCAGCTGCGCCATCACGTCGTTCGCCGACACATCATCGATCTGCACACCGAGAAAGACGATCCGCTCCTTGAGCAGCTTCGAATACGGATCCATCGAGTACTCGCCGCGGGAGGTCCGTTCCACGATGTTCGGCAGGACGTGACGGGCCCTCGGCGCACCGCCACCCAGCATGATCCCGCTCGCGGCGGGAGGCCGCCCGGTCATCGCCCGCTCCCGCCGCCGGGGCCGAAACCGGTGCGGCCCGCCCGCCGCAAACCCATGCCCGCTCCACTGACCACACTGGGTACCTGATCCGCCCGGACAACCACATGATCGACGAGGCCGTACTCCTTGGCCTCCTCGGCCGTGAACCACCGGTCCCGGTCGGAGTCGGTCTCGATCTGCTCGACGGTCTGCCCGGTGTGGAAGGCGATTCGCTCCTGCAGCGTGCGCTTGGTGTACAGCATCTGCTCGGCCTGGATGGAGATGTCGGCAGCGGTGCCGCCGATGCCACCGTGCGGCTGGTGCATCATGATCCGGGCATGGGGCAGCGCATAGCGCTTACCCGCCGTGCCGGCGCAGAGCAGGAACTGCCCCATCGAACCGGCGAGGCCCAGCGCGACCGTCGCCACGTCGTTTCCGACGTACTGCATCGTGTCATAAATCGCCATGCCGGCGGACACCGAGCCACCCGGCGAATTGATGTAGAGGTAGATGTCGGCCGCGGGATCCTCGGCGGCGAGCAGCAGCAGCTTGGCGCTGATCGCGTTGGCCACCGCGTCCTCGACCACGGAACCAAGGAACACGATCCGGTTCTCGAGGAGCCGGCTGAACACCTGGTCGTCCGCGGAGCCGAGCCCGGATGCGGCGGCCTGCACGGTAGCCCGGCGCGGACTCCCCGGCCCGGCCTGCGTGAGGCGCGAAAAAGATTCGATCATGGTGCGTCCTCCCGCCGGCCGTCGGGAATGGGTGCGAGCACGATGGGCCGGCGTCACCAGCGTTGCCGAGAAATCCGCGCCCACGACGCTGATCTGCTGGCGGCATATCTGCTCACGGCAGACGCAACGTCCCGTGGAACGACTCCAGCGGCCTTCCGTTGCATAAGAGCGCCTGATAGCGGCGCTCATGCCGCCTCACCTTGCGGTGAAGCACTCCCGGTCCGACCGGCCCGAGCCGTGCCGGGTTCCCGTTTCCCAGCCGCCCGCCCCGCGGACGGGGTCCTACGGTCGGCTCCACGGGCGTTTACCGTCTCCGACCTACTGGCGGCGACGAGGTTGGACAGGTTGACCGCGGCGTTCAGGTCGCGGCCGCCTACCAGCCCGCAGGACTGGCAGGCGAAGATACGCTCC
>NZ_JDWE01000162.1:0-1330 GCF_000685765.2 Frankia sp. BMG5.23 | reverse complement strand
GCCGGGCATGGTGAGAAGGGCGCGATCCTGCGCCGGGAGCGGTTGTATTCGGCGCATCTCGTGGAATGGCGGCGCGCGGCGGAGGAAGGCCGGGCGGCGGCGTTGTCGAGGCCGCGTGGCCGGCCGGCAACGGACCCGCGGGAGAAGGAGATCGAGCAGTTGCGGGCGGAGCTGGCCCGGAAGGACAAGGAGCTTGAGGCGTCCCGTCGCGTGATTGATATCATGGGAAAAGCCAACGCGCTCTTGGAGGCGCTCTCCGAAAGCATTCCGGATCTTTCCCAGGAGTCGTCGCCGAAGGAGAACGGATAGCTGATGCGTGCACGGTCGAGTTGGCGGAGATCGTCGGTCCTAAGAACGCGTGCGAGCTGACGGGGCGGTCGCGGGCGACGTTCTATCGCCGGCACCGGCCGCCGGTGCCGGCTCCGCCGCGGCGGGCACCGAAGCCGTACCGGGAGCGGGTTCAGCCGCGGGCGCTGTCCGTCGAGGAACGGGCGCGGATTCTCGAGCTGCTCAACTCGGAGCGGTTCGCCGACGCGGCGCCGCAGTCGGTGTGGGCGACGCTGCTCGACGAGGGCGTCTACCTGGCCTCGTGGCGCACCTTCTACCGGGTCCTGGCCGCTGCGGGGCAGACCGGGGAGCGCCGGGCCCAGGCCACGCACCCTCCGCATGTGAAACCCGAACTGCTCGCGGAGGCGCCGAACCGGGTATGGACCTGGGATATCACGAAAATCAAGGGGCCGTCGAAACACAGCTATTTCTACCTGTATGTCATCCTCGATATCTTCAGTCGTTACGTCGTCGGCTGGATGCTGGCGCCGAACGAGTCGGGTGAACTGGCGAAGGAGCTCGTCACGCAGACCTGCGAGAAGTACGGCGTCGACACGCCGAGGCTGACGGTGCACGCGGACCGGGGTTCGTCGATGACGTCGAAGACGGTCGCGTTGCTCTACGCGGACCTTGACATCGTCCGGTCGCACTCGAGGCCGCGGGTCTCGAACGACAACCCGTACTCGGAATCACAGTTCAAGACGCTGAAGTACCGGCCCGACTTTCCTGACCGCTTCGGTACCATTGCCGAGGCGCGCCAGTTCTGCCGCGGGTTCTTCGCCTGGTACAACCATGAGCACAGACATTCGGGAATCGGCTATCTCACGCCGGCGGCCGTGTACTTCGGCCAGGCCGAGGCGGTACACGCTGCCCGCAGCCGTGTCCTCGACGTGGCCTACGCCGCGCATCCGGAACGGTTCGTGAACCAGCCCCCGGTCCCGCCGCCGCTCCCGAAGCCCGCCGGGATCAACCACACGCCGGATGACCAGGCCGAACCAGCCGA
>NZ_JDWE01000161.1:0-1368 GCF_000685765.2 Frankia sp. BMG5.23 | reverse complement strand
AGCACCCGCCGGCCCCGCCCTCGAACCCTTCCTCACCTGGCAGACCACCACCCAGACCGGCAGCCCTCCCAGCACCGACCCACCCCAGGACGGCCCACCCGACGGGCCCGAGCCCTAACCCCACCCACAAGCCGAAAACCACCCGACCGGCAACACCGGCCGGGCCTTCGGCCCGCCCACCCACGCCATCACCGAACTCTTACGACCGGGCCACCCTTCATCCATATGGACGAAATAAGCCAAAGTGCGGCCTGCGGAAGGGCGGAGCCCAAGCGGCCTTGCATCTGCAACCCGGGGATGGTACCGACCGTGCCTGTACCGCCATCAAGGTTCTGACCGGCATCTTTTGGGTGATCGGGTCGCATCCCGGGTCCATCCCTGGGGTGCACATGCCGCGCGGCTCGGCCGATGGGACTGTGCGGCGACATGGTTCCAGCGGCCCGACGTCTGGTGGAATCCTGCTGCGAGTGAATCAACCCGTGTGGTCTGGGATGACGTCATGTCGGGCGAGCAAGGGGAGCAGGGTGTGGCGGCCCTGGGTGATGGTCCACTGCTCCGCGGCGAGACCAGCGATACGGGCGCCTGCGATGTTCTTCTCGTTGTCGTCGATGAACAGGATGCTGGCCGGGTCCACGCCGATGCGGCGGGCGGCCTCGGTGAAGAAGGCGGGGGCGGGCTTGGCGATGCCGAGGTCGCAGGAGTAGCAGCTGACGTTGAACAAGCGGTCGTAGCCAAGCGCCGAGCGCATGTAGGCGGCGCGGTGCCGCTCCTGGTTCGTGCCGAGATGGACACCGTAACCGCGCAACCGCAGGGCCCGGACCAGCGCGAGAGATTCGTCCATGACGTCGATCCGGTGCCACACGTCTCGGTACACGTCTTCGACCGGCGTCGATACGGCGAACTCGGCCAGGGTCGCCGCGAGCACCGGCATGTAGTCACCGCGCCCCGCGAGCATCGGGAGCTCGTCCTTCCAGGTCCGGTGGAGGAACTCCCGCGAACGCTCGCCCAGGTACGGCTCCATCGCCGCGTACCAACCTCCAGGGATCTCCTGAAGGACTCCGTCCGCGTCGAACAGCACGTGCCTGACGCCTGCCACCGATCTTCGCCTCCTTTTCGAGACCGGGTCAATGGGGCAGCCGTTCTCAGTGGGCGTTCTGCACGCTTTCGTCGGGCCTCAGCTTGAGTTGATCTCTGGGGTGGCCGGTGGGTCGGGCCGGGGCAGGACGAACAGGCCGGGATCGGGCTCGGTGAGAACNCCCCGCTCTACCAGCCGTTTCAGCCGGGCCCGCATGCTCTCGACATGCCGGGGCTCGGTGCCGCCACCCAGCGCCCGGCACACGTCCTTGGCGTGCAGCCCGTTCCCGCCCC
>NZ_JDWE01000160.1:0-1374 GCF_000685765.2 Frankia sp. BMG5.23 | reverse complement strand
CCCAAAAGTCCCTGCGCCGGCCTGACCCTCTACGGAGTCCTCCGCACCCTCCAGGCCCTGCTCGCCGTCTGGACCGGCGCCTGCCCCACCTGCCAACGACCCTTCANCCNCACACCCANCGTCACACAACACCTATCCGGAGTCACCTATCCGGAGTCACCTAACGAAGTCCTGCTAGAGCCTGTTCCGGGTTCGGATCACAGGCGGGATGATCGCCTTTCGTGTTCGGGTGCTCCGGCTGGTAGCACGGTTGTATGACTCGTGGCGACCTGACCGACGGTGAGTGGGAGCTGATCGAGCCGTACCTCCCGCTGGGGGCCTCCGGGCTGATCCCTGACCTGCGCAGCTACGTCAACGCGGTGATGTGGAGGTTCCGGACCGGCAGTCCCTGGCGGGACGTGCCCGAACGCTACGGCTCCTGGTCGACGATCTACGACCGGTTCCGGCTGTGGGCGCAGGACGGGGTCTTCCAGACCCTCATGGACGCGATGATCACCGAGGCGGCGGCGCGCGACGATGTCGATCTCAGCCTGGCCAGCGTGGACTCCACCGTCGCCCGCGCGCATCACCACGCGGCGGGCATGGTGGTCGACCCGGATCTCCTGGTCGACCTGGAGAAGGCCCTGACGGAGGAAAAGGGGCTTCAGAAACCGGGCAAAACGACTGTGTGACCGAGGCGCCCGAGGGTGGTGAGGAAGCCGAACGGGCACGGCGCCGCGCGGTACGCCGACGCCGCAGGGCTCGGCTGACCGCCGCCGAGCTGGGACGTTTCCGGGGCGGGCTGACCAGCAAGGTGCACCTCGCGACCGACCGGCGCTGCCGCCCGCTGTCCATCGTCCTGACCCCCGGACAGGCCGCGGACAGCCCGCGTTTCCTCCTGGTCCTGAAGAAAATCAAGGTGCCCGGTCGGGCGCCCCAGGACCCGGCCGGACGCGGTCGCCGGCGACAAGGCGTACTCCTCCCGCGCCAACCGCGCCCACCTGCGCGCCCGGAAGATCCAGGCGGTGATCCCGGAGAAGGCCGACCAGAAGGCCAACCGCAAGAAACGCGGCAGCCCCGGTGGCCGCCCGGTCAGCCACGACGCCACGCTTTACAAGGACCGCAACACCGTGGAGCGCAGCATCAACAAGATCAAGGAATGGCGGGGTCTGGCCACCCGCTACGACAAGACACCCGAAAGCTACGCCGCGGGACTCCACCTACGCGGATCCATCCTCTGGCTACGCAGCCTCCCGACCCCATGATCCGAACCCAGAACAGGCCCTAGTGCTGGTTGGGTGCACCCGTCAGCCGCCGGTTCGACCGCCAAGCAGTGGACGGTAGGTCCGATCGCCTCGGTCATCGACCATGTCCGGGATGCCGTGACGCGGCGGG
>NZ_JDWE01000159.1:0-1420 GCF_000685765.2 Frankia sp. BMG5.23 | reverse complement strand
GAGCCCTAACCCCACCCACAAGCCGAAAACCACCCGACCGGCAACACCGGCCGGGCCTTCGGCCCGCCCACCCACGCCATCACCGAACTCTTACCGAGGACCGATCTCGGCGCGAGCCGCCTGGTGGACCTCCCGGTCGGTGAGCAACTTCCCCGAATCTGCTGAATCTCTGAGCTGTTTTCGAGTCCAGGGTGGACCCGTGCATTCCGGTCCGCGCCTCCGTCGCCGAATTCGACAAGATCCCCGGGCAGGTGGAATGGTGAGGTGCATGCCTGTCGGCCTCTCGGTGGCGGGCTGGGGCTCAGGGAGTGACCGGCTGGCGCGCCGCGGGCGTCCGGCGGAATGCGGAGAGGACGTCCTCCGGACGCTCGGAGACGGGCGTCGGCGGCTCGGGATGGCGGCGATCATGGTCGGGTGGCCGGGAACGGTCTGTACGTGAACATGGTTGTAAGCGTAGACCTCTCGCCCGGCGATGTCGAACACGCGTTCGTTTCTGTGGTCGCGGCTCCGTCTTGGGGGTGTGGTCGTAATCGTGAAAGGATGACCCGTCGTTCCGCGTTGAACGTTGGTCTCAACCGAGGTAGCGTAGGCGGGTATTGGCGCGGTTGTTTCCGTCGAGGGCGAGAGTGGAGGCATCAGGCTTGCGGTCGGTTGGGGCTGTGGTGGTATGCTTCACTCTTAAGTCGTCCGGCCCGCCATGTGGCGGTTGGGCGGACGAAGCGGCGGTGGATAATCGTATGGTCTTTCGGGTGTTGTTGAGGTGAGTCGTGAGTACAGGTAAGGTTCTTCGCTTCGACCATGTTCGGGGTTACGGTTTCATAGCTCCCAGTGACGGTGGAGACGATATTTTCCTACATGCCAACGATCTTCTTGTTGAGAAGAATCTCGTCATCCCTGGGGCCGTCATGGAGTTCGAGATCGAGGAGGGCGAGCGTGGGCTGAAGGCCAGTGCGGCCCGCATCCTCAGGTCCGCGCCCGCGGCTTCGGGTCTGGCCGCTCCGGCGCCGACGAGGGGAACCGTCCACGCGGACGATTCCGACGCTCTCTGCGACGTCCTGCCGGTCGGGGAGTTCACCCAGGAAATCACCGAACTGTTGCTCCGGATCGACCCGACCCTGACGGGGACGCAGATAGTCCGGATCAGAAGCGAGCTGATGGGCGTGGCCGAGAAGTACGGTTGGATCGAGAGCTGACGCGTATCCGGGCAGGGCGACGTCAAAGTAGGTACGGCGTGGCGTCTTGAGTTTGTGGTCGGCTACTGCTAGGGGTCGGGCCGCGAAGGGCCCTGGAACGCGGCAGACGCGGCACCTACAGGAAGATCTGAGTTCTCACGCAAAGGTCTTCCAGAAGCAGGTGCCGCGTCCGTGTCTGTAGTGTCCCCCATGTTGTGGCTTGAGTGTCAGCAGGAGCAGGTCGAGGT
>NZ_JDWE01000157.1:0-1514 GCF_000685765.2 Frankia sp. BMG5.23 | reverse complement strand
GTAGCCACCCTCGTGCCCGCTGGCCGAGGGGTGCCGGGCCTTCCACGCGGTGAGGACCGGGCGGATCAGGTCCCACGCCTCATCGGACAGGTCACTGGGGTACGGCTTGCGTTCTGCCATGTCTTCCAGCAGAACGCGCCAGCCGGCGAACGCAAGACGATCAACTCCGCACCCCAGAGATCAACTCAAGCTGAGACCCGGCGAAAGCGTGCAGAACGCCCACTCAGGTCAGGATTCCTGAGCCAAGATCTTGACGCGGGACACCTACAGTCCCGGGCAGCTTCAGGATGTTCCTGGCTGGTGTAGCCAGCGGGGCGGGTGGTGCGGGAGGCGGTGTAGCGGGCGCGGTGTTGCTGGTTGGTGACGTTGGTCAGGCCGAAGGCGGTGCGGTAGATGAGTTGACGCTCGTTCCGACCACGGCCGGCCCAGCGGCCCCGCCGCCGGGCGCAAGGCGCGCCGCCATCTCCATGTTCGGTTTCATCCTTTCTGATCGGGTCTGCAAGCCAGCGACAGACCCCCGCCTTTCAGGATCTGCATTAGTCGGGCAGCTGCGTGGGTGAGGGGGATGACTTCCTGCTCGATCCGGCGGAATGGGGTGGGGCCCGCAGTCGCGATGGTGTTGTACGCGGTGGCCTCGGCTTCGGTCAGGTGTGGCAGGGTCGTCGGTGATGGCTGGATGGGACGACCCGCCTTGTCGTGGTTAATACCGTGCTGAGCGTAGTGGTGCAGGTCTGTGGCGCCCATGAGGATGGAGGTGACGTGCTTCGCTGGTGCGCCGTCTGGTGCGGGCTCGGCTAGCGCAGCGCGAAACTGGTCGAGGATCGTGTACCCGTCCGCGTCGATGTCGCCCCAGTAGACGATGTGGTCCGCGGTGCGGATCCAGGGAACGTTTGCTAGCAGGGTGGCTGCGGCTTTGCCGCCGCCCTCGACCACTATTGTGTCCCTGACTGGCGGGAACCAGAGGCGGGAGTCGCGGTTCTCGACGACGAGGACCACGCGTGGCTGGTAGGCGATGTCATGTACGTCACCGGTGGTCCAGGCGTCGTGCCTGCGGCGGCCCGATGCGGCGTGGTCGGGATCGACATATGTCAGGTGCATGACGGTCAGCCGGGGTCTGACTTCGTGTCGGACATCGCGGCCCGCGACATCGCGCAGCAGCGCGCCGTGGGTGTCAAGCCATTTGGTGTGCATACCGGGGACCGGGAGTTGCCGCAGAGTCCAGTTGCCAGCGTTGGGGTGCTGGTGTAGCCAGGTCACGGCACTGAGTAGTACCTCCACGTCGATGGCCTGGAGGCGGTAGACGGCCCGAAGGGTGGCAGGGGTGATGATCGCGTTGGCGGACCGTAGCGCCGATGCGAGCACGCGGGCACGGTTGATGTCCACGGTCGGTGGTGCAATGCCGGTTCGGGTGTCGGCGATGGTACGTATTCGGAAATCCCGTTGGGGCATGATCGTGGGCGGCGTGACCGTGGGGCACTCCGCTGGGGTCTCGGGGGTCGGGGTCAGCCGGGAGG
>NZ_JDWE01000156.1:0-1633 GCF_000685765.2 Frankia sp. BMG5.23 | reverse complement strand
CGGTCTCCTGGATGCCGGCGAGGTGGTCGAGCAGGCCGCGCACGGAGTAGTCGAGTCCGGCGTGGCGGGCGTGGCGGCGCATCAGGTGCGCGACCTGCAGCGCGAGCACGCAGGTGAACAGGTGGACGCGGATGGTGTGGTCGGTGAAGTGGTGCATCGGGCTGAACGAGACGACGTGCGGGTCCTTGAGCTGGCGGAACGCGAACTCGGCGTCGGACTGGGAGCGGTAGGCCGCGACCACGTCGGCGACCGGCCAGTCGTCGCGGTCGGTGACCAGGACGCGTTTACCGAAGATCTCCTCTTCCAGAGCGGCGCGGGCATCCTGGTCGACGGCCCAGGTCAGCCGGTGTTCGGCCGGGGTGTCCCCGGTCAGGTTTGTGATGACGACGCGTCGCAGCCAGGGATCCGCGCAGATCGTGTCGATCTCCGCGTGGACCTTCTCCCGGCCCCGGCGGGTCCTGCCGCGGGCCAGGGTCGCGGCGAGCTCGTCGAGTTTCGCTCCGGCCTTGGTGATGGTCTGGGTCAGCCCGCGGGCCTGGCCGGCGTGCAGCGTCGGCGAGTGCGTGAGGATCACTCGCCGGTCGGTCCCGTAGACGGTTCGGCGGGCCTCGAGGGCGGTCAGCCCGTCGAACCCGTCGACGGGGGTGCGGTGGGTGGCGGGCCGGGTGAGCAGGTCGGGGCAGTCCGACGGCGGGACCGAGCCGACGAAACGCAACGTCGAGGCGGCGAGGTGGTCGAAGTTCGCGGTCGAGTTCTGCCCGGCGTCGAAGACGACCGTGATCTCGCCGGGTGGCCCGTCTGCGCTGGTCAGGGCGGTGTAACGGGCGACGAGTTCGTCGATCAGGGTGGTGAACTGGGTGACGTCGGGCCGGTTGCCGGGATAGGCGTGCGAGATCAGCGGGATGCCGCCGTCGCGGGTCACGACCAGGCCGAGGCCGATGAGGCGCAGGTCGGAGCGCTTCTGCTTGGCCCGCCCGCGCTGGGCGATCGGCGCACGCCCGTTGGCGGTGTCGAGATAGGTCGCGAAGTTGGTCATGTCGAGAGCCACCGCGGAAACGTCGAGCCCGAACAGGTCGATCATCCTCTCGGCGAGGCGGCGCTCGATGGCCCGCAGGTCGGCCTCGCTGACCAGGTGCATCGCGTCCCAGAACCGGCGGTGGTCCAGCACCCGGGTGGGGATCTTCGTGAACCGGTCCGCGGCCGTCGTCGCCCACCACTCGGCGAAACCGGCCTTCGAACGCGGGTCGACGAGCCGGTTGAGCGCGGCGAGCGCCAGGTAGGTGCCCACCGACGCCCCGGCGTCCGACCGGCGTGCCCCGGCCACCTCGTCGACCAGCCCGACCACGTCGAGCCGGGTCAGCATCTCCCACACGGCCGCGACATCACCAAAAGCGAGATGGCGGGTGCGTTCCGGCAGCGACGCGGCGTCCCGGGCCGCGACCGCCGCCGCGAGATCCTCGGCCGAGCCCAGGTAGCGCTGCGAGACGATCCTGGGCTCGCCGTCCACACGGGCCGACTCGACCAGGTAGTAGTACGTCTTCCCACCGACCTTCTTCCCCACCAACGACGACATGCTTTAGGTAATACACACCGGAAGGCGAACTGTCGATCAGGCGAGTACTCAAAGATCCAG
>NZ_JDWE01000155.1:0-1674 GCF_000685765.2 Frankia sp. BMG5.23 | reverse complement strand
CCGGGTGAGGCGTTGGATGCCCTGGTGGAGCTGGGCGACACTGAGGGGGTCCGGGGTGGACGCGGCGATGGCGCGGGAGATCTGCGCGGCGCGGCTGGTGGCGCCAGTCGTGGCGGTGCTGGCGGCAAGGAGGATGCCGGTGCCGAGTAGGTCACGGCGGCGCGACGGACTCACCTCCTCGCGGGGCGGCCCGCTGCCGGGCTCCGCCTGAGCGGGAACCATGACGGGACGTGGTAGCACGGGCGGCGGGGCTACGGCCTGTGTCTCACGGTAGCGAGTGGGATTCCGGGTCAGCAAATCTTCCACGGAAACGTGAAACATCTCCTCCAACACCCGGCATGCCGCCGGATAGGGCCTGGTGGCGACCTGGCCGGCGATCCACCGTTTCGCCTGCCGGTCGCTGAGTGGCCCCGGCACCCGAAGATCGTTGTTTTCCCGGCTGAGTGTGCGGGCGGTGGTGTCGAAGACACGGCGGAAGTCGTCGCAACTCCAGTTCCGATCATGAAGTAGTCGGGCGAGCATCGTGTCGCTGCGGGGCGGGGCCATCAGCGGTCCTTCCGACTGTCTGGCGGGGTCTGAGGTCCTGGTCAGGTGCCATGTTCCGACCGCCGGCCTCGAATGTCACGGGATGGCATCAGGAAGGCACGGATGGCATGCGGATGCCGTGCCGTGCCGTCATGGTGGCGGCGTTCCCCTGCGCCCCGACGGTCACTGTGATGCCTGGTTCGGTGGCCGATAGTGATGCCCGGCGGTTCTGGTCGGGTTGGCCTTCGTGTCCTCGGCGGGCGCCGTGAACGGTTCCGGGCGGGCTGTTCCACGCAGGTGGGGCCTGCCCGGGGCCACCTTGTTGTGATCACGAGACGAGGGGGGTCCTGGCGTGGGCCGGTGGGAGGACGAGCACTTTGCCCGGTTGGAGTGTGAGGTGCCGGTGCGGGGCCGGGATCGTCTGGCCTGGTGGCGGACGGCGCGGGCCGGCCTGGGGGCGGTGGAGGTGGCCGCGGTGCCGGTCGGGACGCTCGGGCTGCTGGATGCCCCGGGGGTGGCGGTGCGGCACGGCCGGGTTCCGGCGGGGGCGGGGTTGCTGTTCGAAGCCGGGGAGTGGGCGGTGTTCCTGGCCGGGGTGGGTCGGGGTGAGTTCGGGTTCGCCCGGTTGGCGGCGTTGCCGGTTCCCTCGGTGCCGGTTCCCCCGGCTGCCGGGGCGGGGGCCGGTGATGGGTGAGCAGGCCTGCGCCGGGGGCGGGGCGATGTCCGGTGCCAGGGCTGGTCGGGGGGAACACCCGGGCTGGTCGGAGGCGTGGTCGCGGATCCTGGCCGGTACGGGGGCGGATCAGGCGGCCACGGTGTGGGTGGTGGCGGTGGTCGACGGGCCGGAGCGGGACGTGGACGGGGTGGTCGGCTACTTCGCCACCCCCCGGGACGCGGACCGGCATGCCCGTGCCCACGGATACGGGGAGTGGCTGGTGGTGCCGGCGTTGGTGCTGCACCGGCCGGATGATCCGGTGGTGNTCCTGTGACCGGGGGGTGGCCGTTGCTGGTCCTGGACGGCGACGGCGTACTGATCACCAGNTTTCCGCGGGCGGAGTTCGACCGGGCGCACCGGTGGGCGCATGCCCGGGCCGGGGAACCGGTGGTGGAACTGCCCATTCTGGTGGAAGACCTGCTGGTACGGGTGAC
>NZ_JDWE01000154.1:0-1785 GCF_000685765.2 Frankia sp. BMG5.23 | reverse complement strand
CCTAGACCTGTCTTCCGCACGTGCGTGCGGTGAGATAGCTACGTGGTTGATTGTTCGGATCGGGTCGGGCTGATCGGGATGCGTGGTGGCGGGTCTGGGACTGTTCGTGGCTGTGTCGGTCATCGCGGGTTACGGGCCGCCGAGCGTCGAGAAGTCGCTCGGTGTGCTGCCCGTCGTGCGTGACTACCTGGCCCGCCTCGATCTGGCGGGCACGATCGACCGGCTCGCGCCGATGCGTGCGGACGTCAGCCGGGTCAGCCATGGGCAGGTCATCGCCGCGCTGGTCGCGAACCGGCTGACCTCGCCGACTCCGCTGTCGCACGTCACGTCGTGGGCGCGGGAGTGGGCGGTCGAGGAGATGTTCGACATCGCTTCGGACGCGTTGAACGACGACCGGGTCGGTCGGGCGCTTGACGCGTTCGCCCCGGTCTGCGAGCAGGTCGCCGGGTCGGTCGGCGCGGCGGCGATCACCGCGTTCGGTCTCGACGTGTCCCGTTTCCACTGGGACATGACCTCGATCTCGCTGTACGGCGACTACTCCCACACCGACAGCGACTACGCGACCCCGAAGTACGGGCATCCCAAAGACCGCCGGCCCGACCTCAAGCAGGTCCAGACGGGCCTGGCCAGTACCGGCGACGGCGGGATCCCACTGCTCCCACGCGCCTACGACGGCGGCGCCGGCGAGGTCGCCCAGGTCCAGGGCGCGCTGCGTGCCCTGGTCGACCTCGCCGGCCCACGCAGGTTCCTGCTGGTCGGGGACACCAAGCTCGTCTCCTACCCGAACCTGACCGCGCTGACCTCCACGCCCGGGGTCACGTTCCTCGCGCCGGCACCGAAAGCTGTCGTGCCCGCCGAGATCCTCGCCGGTCAGGACTGGGCCACCGCCACGATCATCGACCATGTCGCGGCCCGCGACCGGGACAAACCGATCCACCAGCGGGCGACCTACCGCGCCAGGGAAGGCCTGACCACCCTGCGGGGGCCCCGGAAGAAGGACCCGGCGGTCACCGTGCGCACCGTGTTCGTCTGGTCGTCGGCGAACGACCAGGCCGCGAAAGCGGCCCGCGCGCTCAAACTCGCCCGTGCCCGCGACGCCCTGGACACCCTCGCCCGCGCCGCGGGCAGCCACCATCTCTACCGCACCGAGACCGCGGTAACGGCCCGGGTGGCGTTCCTCGCGACGAAACACCGGGTCTCCCGCTACCTGATCGCTACGACCAGCGTCGACCCGGACACCGCAACACCGTCCCTGACCTGGCAGTTCGATCAGACGGTCCTGGACGCCGAGGCCGCCACCGACGGCTGGTACGCCCTGCTGACCAACCTGGACGACAGCATCAGTCCGGCCGAGGTCCTCGCCCGTTACAAGGGCCAGGAGGTCTCCGAACGCCGCTACGGCGCGTTCAAAGGCCCACTCGCGGTCGCGCCGATGTTCCTGCGTTCCAACCAGCGGATCCACGCCCTCATCCACGTGATCTGCCTGGCTCTGCTCGTCTTCTCGCTCATCGAGCGCCAAGCCCGCCTCGGTGCGGGCCCCGACGGGAAGATCCCCGGCCTCTACACCGGTCGTCCCGCACGCCCTACCGGGGCACTGGTCCTCAGCACCCTCAACAGGCTGCGTCTCGTACCCGCGCAGGACGACCGCCCCGCCTACATCCCACGCCCACCGCACCTGCACCAGCACCTCCTCGACATCCTCGGCGTCGACCCAACCAGACCACCTTGATCGACAATCAGGTCGGTCAACGCATCGAAACCCCATGTGCGAAAGACAGGCCTAGA
>NZ_JDWE01000153.1:0-1923 GCF_000685765.2 Frankia sp. BMG5.23 | reverse complement strand
CCCACAAGCCGAAAACCACCCGACCGGCAACACCGGCCGGGCCTTCGGCCCGCCCACCCACGCCATCACCGAACTCTTACGAACAATGAAGTGCCTGGGCGTCACTCGCATCTGGAACCGGGCTAGCCAATGGGTAGAATGTGGGCGCGTAACGAGCGACGGCCCAGAATGCGAGGACGGTTGCGGCGGCGGCCAGGAACAATCGCCCTTGCCAACTGCGGAGCACACCTTGAACGGTATATACCCTGGACGGCCCGAAGTCTTTCAAGGTGCGATCAGACGCAATTTCAGCTGGCGACAGCAGAGGCTCGCTTTGTTCGGCACCGGTTTGCGGTTGGCTATCGGCCGCTTCCCCAACTTTTTCCCCGGTGATGTCTTGCCCCCGCGAAAGAGACTCCTTCTTTACCTGCACCAGGGAGCCTGAAGGTAGATGCAGGGCTTCCTCGTAGAGCTGAAGCGTCTTATCGGTCGCCATCGTATTACCGAGTTCATTCGGCGACAGCGTGCTGTGGTGCCTCCCTATTTTGTCCCCCATATAGCGCAATGAAAAACCGCGCCCCTCGCGGGCCTGTCGCATCGCGGCGCCGACGCGCTGAGCCGGTGTGAGGACGGGCGACCGCCCCGGCTCATTGGCGGCAGGCACGGCCAGGCCGCCCGTGCGCGGAGCCGCGAACGGGACTGCCTCCTCCTCATCGCTTGGTGGCAACCGACGACCCTCCCCCATGTCAGCACCTCAGTATCCCGGAGAGACGCGGCCTGCTGCTTGACGGGAGTGAGGTGGTTGGTTGGCCGGGTGGTTGGCAGGCGAGCCAACCAGCTCTGAAACGGTTGGTGGTTGGTTGACGCCCACAACCAGGGGGTTTGTGTTGCAGCCTCGATCGCATCAGGCCGTCGGCCACCCTGGCTGGCGGCACCAAGATCGCTGAGACTGGAGCGCGCCAATGGCTGACGCCTCGCGGGTGGGCGCTGTCCCGGACCCCCTGGACCAGCTGACGAAGGAGCTGGCCCCCGTCCGGTCGGCCGCCTCGCCCCTGGACCTGGAGCCGCTACTGCGGGACCTTCCCGCCTTGACCGGCCTCGGCATCGTCCGCGGGCGGGTGCATGCCGCCACCAGCCTTGGGTTGGCGACGGCGGTGCTGGCGGTGGTGCGGGAGGCGGCGGCCAGCCTGGATGAGGCGGTGCCTGAGCACAACCAGGTGCATCTGCTGTTCCGGGTGCATCCGAAGACGGCGCGGCTCACGCCGGCGGGCGCGCGGCAGGCCGCCCAAGAAGTCAGCGGCGTGGAGATGCGTCAGTTTCGATTTCGCCAGGAGGGGCGGTTGAGGCGGCTCGTCGCGCAACAGCTGCTGGAAATGCAGTACGGAGCCGACCACCGCCCTTACGAATAAAGCGGCCGGAGCACGTGGTGACAGCGGCCGAATGGGTGCGCCTCCAGCTCCAGCGCGCCCCCACCTTGAGCGCCGACAAGTGGGCCAAGATCGCCGGGGTTATCCGGGCGGTTCCGTCCGGGACGTAGGCCGGGTGCGGGGCGTCAATAGGCGAACCACCTAAAACTCTGCCAGGTTCGCGGTCGTGGTTTAGCTCTGTGGAGCCTAAAATCGGCCCCGAGAAAGCTCATAACAAGATTATGATCTTTGACAGTGTGCTCACGCGGGCGCATTTCGGCGACCTCACCGGCCTGAACTTTGCGCCCCTGCTTCGGTTGTCCTTTGAGATTGAGCCTTTCCCTGCAACGTTTGGTGACGCTCCGTGAGCGTCGCTGGGTGTGAGCGTCCCTGGGGGTGGAGACGATGAAGGCGCGGGGCTCCGGTAGGAAGTTGTTCCGACCAAAGAGCAACTCCGAAGGAACCCCACGCCTCGATGAGTTTCACATACACCGCCGAGCTGCCGTTCGGCGATCACACCGTTTTCCGTCTGGCGGGT
>NZ_JDWE01000152.1:0-1923 GCF_000685765.2 Frankia sp. BMG5.23 | reverse complement strand
TGTTAGTGGAAGCGTCTGGAAAGTCGCGCAGCAAAGGGTGATAGCCCCGTACACTAAAATGCACAGGTCGTGAGTTCGATGAGTAGGGCGGGACACGTGACATCCTGTCTGAATATGGGGGGACCATCCTCCAAGGCTAAATACTCCTGACTGACCGATAGTGAACCAGTACCGTGAGGGAAAGGCGAAAAGAACCCCGGCGAGGGGAGTGAAATAGAACCTGAAACCGTGTACGTACAAGCAGTGGGAGCACCTTCGTGGTGTGACTGCGTACCTTTTGTATAATGGGTCAGCGACTTATATTTTGTAGCAAGGTTAACCGTATAGGGGAGCCGTAGGGAAACCGAGTCTTAACTGGGCGATTAGTTGCAAGGTATAGACCCGAAACCCGGTGATCTAGCCATGGGCAGGTTGAAGGTTGGGTAACACTAACTGGAGGACCGAACCGACTAATGTTGAAAAATTAGCGGATGACTTGTGGCTGGGGGTGAAAGGCCAATCAAACCGGGAGATAGCTGGTTCTCCCCGAAAGCTATTTAGGTAGCGCCTCGTGAACTCATCTTCGGGGGTAGAGCACTGTTTCGGCTAGGGGGCCATCCCGGCTTACCAAACCGATGCAAACTCCGAATACCGAAGAATGTTATCACGGGAGACACACGGCGGGTGCTAACGTCCGTCGTGAAGAGGGAAACAACCCAGACCGCCAGCTAAGGTCCCAAAGTCATGGTTAAGTGGGAAACGATGTGGGAAGGCATAGACAGCCAGGATGTTGGCTTAGAAGCAGCCATCATTTAAAGAAAGCGTAATAGCTCACTGGTCGAGTCGGCCTGCGCGGAAGATGTAACGGGGCTAAACCATGCACCGAAGCTGCGGCAGCGACGCTTAGGCGTTGTTGGGTAGGGGAGCGTTCTGTAAGCCGTTGAAGGTGGCCTGTGAGGGTTGCTGGAGGTATCAGAAGTGCGAATGCTGACATAAGTAACGATAAAGCGGGTGAAAAGCCCGCTCGCCGGAAGACCAAGGGTTCCTGTCCAACGTTAATCGGGGCAGGGTGAGTCGACCCCTAAGGCGAGGCTGAAAAGCGTAGTCGATGGGAAACAGGTTAATATTCCTGTACTTGGTGTTACTGCGAAGGGGGGACGGAGAAGGCTAGGCTGGCCGGGCGACGGTTGTCCCGGTTTAAGCGTGTAGGGGGTGTGACCTGGTAAATCCGGTTGCATATCAACCCTGAGGCGTGATGACGATGCACTACGGTGCAGAAGTAGTTGATGCCCTGCTTCCAGGAAAATCCTCTAAGCTCCAGGTAACATTAAATCGTACCCCAAACCGACACAGGTGGTCAGGTAGAGAATACCAAGGCGCTTGAGAGAACTCGGGTGAAGGAACTAGGCAAAATGGTGCCGTAACTTCGGGAGAAGGCACGCTGGCATGTAGGTGAAGTCCCTNGCGGATGGAGCTGAAGCCAGTCGAAGATACCAGCTGGCTGCAACTGTTTAATAAAAACACAGCACTGTGCAAACACGAAAGTGGACGTATACGGTGTGACGCCTGCCCGGTGCTGGAAGGTTAATTGATGGGGTCAGCCGCAAGGCGAAGCTCTTGATCGAAGCCCCAGTAAACGGCGGCCGTAACTATAACGGTCCTAAGGTAGCGAAATTCCTTGTCGGGTAAGTTCCGACCTGCACGAATGGCGTAATGATGGCCAGGCTGTCTCCACCCGAGACTCAGTGAAATTGAACTCGCTGTGAAGATGCAGTGTACCCGCGGCAAGACGGAAAGACCCCGTGAACCTTTACTATAGCTTGACACTGAACATTGAGCCTTGATGTGTAGGATAGGTGGGAGGCTTTGAAGCGTGGACGCCAGTCTGCGTGGAGCCATCCTTGAAATACCACCCTTTAATGTTTGATGTTCTAACTCGGCCCC
>NZ_JDWE01000151.1:0-1964 GCF_000685765.2 Frankia sp. BMG5.23 | reverse complement strand
CTAGAGTTTCGCAGTTTTCTTGATCCAGATCAGTGTCTGGCAACGGCTGGATAATTTTCCCGATTGCTTTCGGGTGGATGATTCCCTGGTGCCTGCCGGTGGTATCGCGGTGCGTGGCGGAGGGGTGGAAGGCCAGCGCGAGGGGCTGGTGGCGGGAGCATCAGCGTTTCCTGTACCAACCCGAAAGTTGGACGCCGATGCTCCCGGACGTGACGATACCGGTTTCTCTGGCGGTGCTGCTGGAGGGTTTCCGGCCGTGTTTCACCGCGCCGTCGTTCCGGACGTTCCGGGCGCTCGTCGTGGGGATGCTCGCCACCGGCGGGCGGCGCACGGTGTGCGGGATGCTCGTCGGCGCGGGCCTGTCCACGCTGTGGCCGCACGACCGGGCGCACCGGTTTTTCGCGCGGGCGGTCTGGTCGCCGGAGAAGGTCGGCCTGGCGCTCGCCCGGCTCGTCGTCGACCGCCTCGTCCCGGCCGGGCCGCTGCACGTCGTCGTCGATGACACCCTGTTCCACCGGGCGGGGAAGAAGGTGTGGGCGGTGGGCTGGTTCCACGACGGATCCGCGAAGGGGCCAGACCAGGTCGGGTTCGGCAACAACTGGGTGATCGTCGGCCTCGTCGTGCCGGCGCCGCTGCTCGGCCGGCCGGTCTGCCTGCCGGTCCTGGCCCGCCTGGTCCGCAAGGACACCGTCTCGGCCTCGCGGCTCTGGCTGGCCGCCCGCGCGGTCGAACAGCTGGCCGGGGCGTTCCCCGCCCGCCGGGTCCACGTCGTCGCGGATGCCGCCTACGCCGGCGACGAGCTCAGGGGACTGCCGGCCTCGGTGACCTGGACGACCCGGCTCCGCCGCGACGCCGCCCTGTTCGCCCCCGCCCCACCCCGCACCGGGAGACGTGGCCGGCCCCGACTCAAGGGCGACCGGTTGCCCTCCCTCGCCCAGCTCGCCGCGGCCGCGACGTTCCGCCCGACGGCCGTGACCCGCTACGGCCGCGCCGGGACCGTGCACACGGCGGTCATCCGCTGCCTGTGGTACGGAGTGTTCGGCCCCCGCCCCGTCACCGTCGTCCTCGTCCGCGACACCGACCGGCCCGGGACCTACGACCTCGCGCTCGTCACGACCGACACCCTGACCAGGCCCGCCGAGCTCGTCGCCCGCTATGCGGCCCGCTGGTCGATCGAGGTCGCGATCGCGGACGCGAAGCAGATCTTCGGGGTCGGCCAGGCCCGCAACCGACTCACCGCCGCCGTCGAACGCACCGTCCCGTTCGGCCTGACCTGCCAGACCCTCGCCTTCGCCTGGTACCTCACCACCGGCCACCACCACGGCGACGCCGCCGACCACCGCGCCCGCACCCCCTGGTACACCACCAAGACCCGCCCCTGCACCGCCGACCTCGCCGTCAAGCTCCGCCGCGTCCTGATCACCACCCAATATCAGCCCACACGGCCCGCGAACCCGACCGACGCGGAAATCCACACCCTCCGCCTCGCCTGGGCCACCACCGACAGCGCCCTCGCGGCCTGACCAGCCCCCATCCCGGCCCCACAGCCCGGGAACCAGACAAAACAGACATCGACCCGAGACCGCAAACCAGCTCAAACACCCCACCACGAACCAGCACACCAAACACGCATAGAACACGTCTCACGCGACGTCAACCATAAAATTGGAGATCAAGAAAACCGCGAAAGTCGAGCGCAAACCTGCCGTCTGAAAACTCGGTATTGATGGTTGCGGCTGTCCGAGCATCGTCGGAACAATGGTAAGTATTCGGCGATGGCGTGGAGGGGCTGGTTCCGCCGTGTGGCGGTGTCGTGGCTGTGGCGGGAGTCGGGCGGAGTGTCCGCGGGATGCTGGTGGGGGGTTGTGGGCTCTTCGTGATACGTCGGGTGTAGTTCCTGATACCGAGGACGCTGGTGATGTGTCCTGGGTGGTGTGTCTGTTCTGTCTGTCACCGATGATGTC
>NZ_JDWE01000150.1:0-1988 GCF_000685765.2 Frankia sp. BMG5.23 | reverse complement strand
CACCCCCGGCAACGTCCCCACCCCAACCCCAACCCCAGTGTCATTCCACTCCTCCACCACCCGCACCCACTCAGCCGCACCCAACACCGGCACCCGACCCACCAACACCCCCGGATCCGCCGCCACAGCCTCCAGGATCCGTACCAACCAGCGCCCGAAGCCCTCGACCTGGTCGGGCTCGAACACGTCCGGGCGGTAGGTCAGCCGCAGCCGCAGGTCCGTGGCACCCGGGATGACCGCGAGCGTCAGCGGATAGTGCGTCGAGTCACGCCCCCCGGCCGGGGTGATCCGCAGCGTGTCGTCGGGCCCGGACCCGGGCTCGGGCCCAGCATCCGGGTCGAAGGGATAGTTCTCGTAGGCCACCAGCGTGTCGAAGGTCGCGCCCGCACCGGCCAACCGCTGGATCTCGGCCAGCCCCAGGTACTGGTGGGCGATCAGAGCCGACTGCCGGTCCTGCAACGCGGTCAGCATCTCGATGACGGGCCGGTTCGGGTCCAGCGGCACCCGCACCGGCACCGTGTTGACGAACAGCCCCAGCATGTCCTCCACCCCGGGCAGCTCGGGCGGACGACCCGCGACGACCGCACCGAACACCACATCGCGCTGCCCCGCCAACCGACTGACCAGCATCGCCCACGCCCCCTGCACGACCGTGTTCAGCGTCAGGTCGTGCTCCCTGGCCAGGGCGCGCAGGGCCGCGATCAGTTCGGGGCCCGCAGAGGCCATGACCCGGCCCGGCGCCACCGGAAGCCGGGCCGGGTCGCCCGGCGCGACCAGGGTCGGTTCCGTCGTGCCGGCCAGCTCCCGCTGCCAGGCCTCGCGCGCCGCGTGCCGGTCCTGGCGGCCTAGCCAGGCCAGATACTCCCCGTACGGCGTGACCGGTGGCAGTCCGATCGGGTCACCGCCGGCCGCATAGATGGTGGACAACTCACGCAGCAGGACCGGCAGCGACCAACCATCCATCAGGATGTGATGGTTGGTGATCACCAGGCGGTGGTGTCGTGCGCCGAACCGGATCACCAGGAACCGCAGCAGCGGGGGCACCGCGGGGTCGAAGGCACGGGCCAGCTCGGCGGCGGCCAGCCGGTCGGCCTCCGCCTCGGCTTCGGCCGAAGGCAGCGCCGACACGTCCGCCTCACGCCATGGCAGCGCGACCCGATCGGCGATCACCTGGACCGGCTGCTCCAGGCCGGCGAGGTGCCGGAATCCGGCGCGCAGGTTGGGATGCCGGTCCAGCAGCGCCTGGCCCGCAGCCCGCAGTACAGCGGTGTCCAGCGGGCCGAGCAGGTTCAGCAGGCCCTGCCCCGAGTAGGCGTCCAGCGCCTGCTCGCCGAGCATGGCGTGGAACAGCAGGCCCTCCTGCAGGGGCGACAGCGGCCACACCTCGGCCAAGCCGGGCTGCGCAGCCTCCAGCTCAGCCACCTGACCCTGATCCAATAGCACCAACGGAAAGTCCGACGGGCTGTGCCCGCCCGCACCAGGCCGCGCGGCGTGCGCGGCCAAGCCGGTCAGCATCGCCACCCAGCCCTCGCCCAACTCCCGCACGACAGACTCGGCCAACAACTCCCCCGGCCAGGAGAACATCAGGCTCAGCTCGGGGCCGTCCGCGCCGTCACGGACGACTCCGCCTGCTTCCAGGATGTGGGCGGCGGGCATCCGCTCGTCCATGTCCCCGCCGAGCGCCACCGGCTGCCACTCCTGCCGCCCGGAACCGGTGGTGAACCTGCCCAGGTAGTTGAAGCCGATCTGCGGGGTCGGCAGCGCCGCCAACGCCGGCCGCGTAGCGGGATTCAGATAACGCAACAGCCCGAAACCCAGACCATCACCGGGCACCGCCCGCACCTGCTCCTTGACCCTCTTCAACACCACACCAGCCGCGTCACCACCGGCCCGCACATCGACAAAGTCCACCTCACCCGGCTCCAACCTCACCGGATAAACACTGGTAAACCAACCCACCGTCCGCGACAGGTCGACCCCATCGGCCA
>NZ_JDWE01000149.1:0-2006 GCF_000685765.2 Frankia sp. BMG5.23 | reverse complement strand
GCCACCGCCACCGCCACCACCCGCTCCGCACCCACCCCCAACCCCACCAAACGCCACGCCAACCGATTCGCCGCCACCTCCAACTCCCCATACGACACCACCCGCCCCTCACACACCAACGCCACCGCACCCGGACTCCGCCGCACCTGCGCCTCAAACAACTCCGACAACGTCACCTCCGGCACCACCACCCCCGTCTCATTCCACCCATCCACCACCCGGGCCTGATCCGCGTCCCCCAGCACCCCGATCCGGCCGACAGGTGCGATCGGATCGGCCGCGATCCCGTCGAGCACCCGCAGGAAACGGTCGGCGAGTTCGGCGGCCGTCTGCTGGTCGAACACCTCCGGCCGGCAGTCAAGACGCAGCCGTAGCTGCTCCCCTGGGATCACGGCCAGGCTCACCGGGTAGTGCACCGCCTCCTCGCTCCCGGCCGGTGTGATCCGCAGCCCGTCGCCCTTGGTGACCGAGGCGCCGCCAGGGTCACGGGGGTAGTTCTCATAGGCCAGCAGCGTGTCGAAGGTGGCACCGGGGCCGGCCAGTCGCTGGATCTCGGCAAGCCCCAGATGGTGGTAGGCCATCAGCTCCGACTGGCGGCCCTGAAGCTCGGCCAGCATCTCCACCACGGGCTGGGCGGGGTCGAGCGGCACCCGGACCGGCACGGTGTTGACGAACAGCCCCAGCATCTCCTCCACACCGGGCAGCTCGGGCGGACGACCCGCCACCACCGCGCCGAACACCACGTCACGGCGGCCGGCCAGGCGGCTGACCAGCAGCGCCCACGCCCCCTGTACCAGCGTGTTCAGCGTCAGGCCGCGGCTACGGGCCAGGGCACGCAGCGCGGCGGTCAGCTCGTCAGGCACGGTCACCCGGACCCGCGCGAGCCCCGTCGCCGTTGCCGTCACCGTGCCCCGGTCCGGCGTGGCGACGAGGGTCGGCTCGTCGGCTCCGCGCAGTTCCCGCTGCCAGGCCGCCCGGGCGGCCTGGCGGTCCTGGCGGCCGAGCCACTCCAGGTAGTCTCGGTACGGCGAGACCGGCTTCAGCCCGCTCGCGTCACCGCCGGCCGCGTAGATCGCCGACAACTCGCGCCGCATCACCGGCAGCGACCAGCCATCCATCAGCAGGTGATGGTTGGTGATGACCAGCTGGTGCCGATGCCGGCCGAGCCTGACGAGCGTGCAGCGCAGCAGCGGCGGCACCGCCGGGTCGAACCCACAGGCTCGGTCCTCGGCAGTCAGCCGGGACACCTCCGCCAGCGCCGACTCCTCGGCCAGCGCGGACAGGTCCACCTGTGTCCAGGGTAGTTTCACCCGCCGCGGGATCACCTGGACCGGCTGCTCCATCCCGGCGGCCTGCCGGAACCCGGCCCGCAGGTTGGCGTGGCGGTCCAGCAGGGCCTCAACCGAGGCGCGCAGCACGTCCGCGTCCAGCGGGCCCCGCAGGTCGAGGATTCGCTGGACGACGTAGGAGCCGGCGGCGTCCTCGTCGTACAGCGCGTGGAACAGCAGCCCTTCCTGAAGCGGCGAGAGCGGCCACACCTCGGCCAGCGCGGAGCGCGTCATGTCGACATCCCCTTCTCGATCTCGGCTGCCATCGCCTCGAACTCCTCCACCTGCTCCTGAGCCAGCTCGAGCAGCGGGAAGTCGGAGGGGGTGTGCCCGCCCGCCTCGGGGCGCGCGGCGTGCTCGGCCAGCCCGGTCAGCATCGCCACCCATCCCTCGGCAAGGTTCCGCACCTCGGCCTCGGTCAGCAGATCGCCCGGCCAGGCCAGCGACAGGCTCAGCTCCGGGCCCGCCGGCCCGTCCCGGACGATTCCGCTGGCCTCCAGGGCGTGGGCCGCCGGCATCCGCTCGATCGCGTCGCCGCCCAGACTGGCCTGCCGCCAGTCCGCCGGGGCTTCAGCGTCACTCGCGGTGAAGCGGCCCATGTAGTTGAAGCCGATCTGTGGGGTGGGTAGCGCCGCGAGGACCGGGCGCGTGTCAGGGTTGAGGTAACGCAGCAGCCCG
>NZ_JDWE01000148.1:0-2009 GCF_000685765.2 Frankia sp. BMG5.23 | reverse complement strand
GGTTCGTGGTTTTCGGATTGAGTTGGGTGAGGTGGAGGCGGTGTTGGGGTTGTATCCGGGGGTGGGGCGGTGTGTGGTGGTGGTGCGTGAGGATGAGCCGGGGCAGAAACGGTTGGTCGCCTATGTCGTCGCCTCCGAGGGGGAGGNGCTCGACACCGTCCAGATCCGCGACTTTGTGGCGGGTTTGTTGCCGGAGTATATGGTGCCGGCGGTGGTGGTGGTGTTGTCTGGGTTGCCGTTGACTGGTCAGGGGAAGGTGGATCGGGGTGCGTTGCCGGTTCCGGATTTCGCGGGTCGGGTGGGGGGTCGTTCGCCGCGTACCGCGGTGGAGGAGGTGTTGTGTGGTTTGTTTGCGGAGGTGTTGCGGTTGGAGCGGGTCGGGGTCGAGGACAGTTTCTTCGATCTTGGTGGTGACTCTCTGCTCGCGATGCGGCTGATTGCCCGGGTGCGGGGGGCGCTCGGGGCTGAGGTCAGCATCCACGACCTGTTCACGGCGCAGACCCCGGCCGGTGTCGCCAGGCTGGTCGGCGGCGACGGTACCGCTCGTACCGCCCTGGTGGCGGGCCGGCGGCCCGCGGTGCTGCCGCTGTCGTTCGGCCAGGCGCGGATGTGGTTCCTGAACCGGTTGCAGGAGGGCAGCGCGATCTACAACATGCCGATGGCGCTGCGGCTGCGCGGTGACCTGGACCGGGCGGCGTTGCGCGCGGCGTTGGCCGACGTCGCGACTCGGCACGAGAGCCTGCGGACGGTGTTCCCCGACTCGGATGGGCTGCCCTTCCAGCAGATCCTGGTGGGCGGCCCCGAGCTCGTGGTGCAGGACACCGATGAGCGGGAACTACCCGGCCTGCTGGCGGCCGAGGCGAGTCGTCCGTTCGACGTGCGCCACGAGCTGCCATGGCGGGCGTCCTTGTTCGCGCTGTCCCCGCAGGAGCACATGCTGCTCCTGGTGATGCACCACATCGCGGCCGACGGCTGGTCGATGGGGGTGCTGACCCGCGACCTGTCGGCGGCCTATGCGGCGCGACTGTCCGGTCAGGAACCGTCGTGGGCGCCCTTGCCGGTGCAGTACGCCGACTTCGCGGTCTGGCAGCGCGAAGTGCTCGGCAGTGAGGACGACCCGGACAGCCTGATCAGCAGGCAACTGGCGTACTGGCGGTCGACCCTGGCTGAGCTTCCTGCCGAGCTGACCCTGCCGGTCGACCGCCAGCGCCCGCCCGTGGCCTCCTTCGCCGGCGGCTCGGTGCCGCTGCGGCTCGGCCCGCAGGTGCACGCACGGCTCACCGGGCTGGCCCAGGACGAGCGGGCCACGCTGTTCATGGTGATGCAGGCGGCGATTGCGGTACTGCTGTCAGGGCTCGGCGCGGGCACCGACATCGCGCTGGGCACCCCGGTGGCCGGTCGCGGCGACGCCGCCGTGGACGATCTGATCGGGTTCTTCGTCAACACGCTGGTGCTGCGCACCGACCTCGGCGGCGACCCGTCCTTTGCCGAGCTGCTCGGCCGGGTGCGGGAGATGAACCTGGCGGCGTACGCCCATCAGGACGTGCCGTTCGAGCGGCTGGTGGAGGAGCTGCAACCGGCCCGCTCGCTGTCCCGGCACCCGCTGTTCCAGGTGATGCTGACCTTCCAGAACACCCACCAGGACGGGGGTTGGGAGCTGCCCGGCCTGTCGGTACGGCCGGAGCGCTCTGGCTCGGACGTGGCCAAGTTCGACCTGTCGTTCAGCCTGGCCGAGAACCGCACTCCCGACGGGGAGCTCGCCGGGATCAGCGGGGCGGTCGGCTACTCGGCCGACCTGTTCGACCAGCGGACGGCCGAGGAGACGGCGAACCGGCTGGTGCGGGTGCTGGAGGCGGTGGCTGCCGATCCCACGCTCCGGGTCAGCCAGGTGCCGCTCCTCGACGAGACCGAGCGGGCCCGGGTGGTGGATGGGTGGAATGAGACGGGGGTGGTGGTGCCGGAGGTGACGTTGTCGGAGTTGTTTGAGGCGCAGGTGCGGCGGAGTCCGG
>NZ_JDWE01000147.1:0-1950 GCF_000685765.2 Frankia sp. BMG5.23 | reverse complement strand
CTCGACGTGCACCACCCGGCAGCCCGGCAACCCGACCATCCACGCGACGTCCACACCCAACGACGTACCCTCGACCACGACGCACCCGTTTCCCCGGCGATCATTTCCTCAACAGTCATGATCTTGCCAGGGGCGGGNGCGTCACCGTTTCCGGACACCCTCGCCGTCACGTTCCGTCACAACCGTGAGGTTACGAAACGTCAGACGCCGAACACGGCTTCAGACGTAGTGCGCAGAGCCACATTGAGCTCGTGCGTGACGTGTCCGTTGCCACAGGCCTCCCAGTAGTGCTGCACGGCTCGTCGGGAGTTCGAAGCGAGGCGATCCAGGAAGGGATCGATGCTGGAATAAGGAAAATAAATGTCGAGACGGCTCTCCGGAAGATCTACATGGCCTCCGTGCAGAGTTTTCTCGTGACCGGTGGGCCGGACTCAGGAAAACCTCGGTACCTCACAAGGGCGACGGACGAGGCATTGAGTGAGGCGTTTACCCATCTTCTGGAGGCATACACTATGAGGAGGTCCTAGGTCATGGCTGTTGTAAGTTCAGGTCAGGCTCAAATCGGATGGCCTATGCCTAGGTTCAAGCTTCCTGACTGCTTCGGAAATCTCGTGGCAAGTGATCAATACCGGGAAGCTTTGGGCCTTCTCGTCGTCTTCCTCTGTAATCACTGCCCGTACGTCCAGCATGTGGCGAACGAAATCTCCCGGTTCGCTTCGGAGTCGGCGGCTTCGCATATAGTCACGGTCGGGATCAACAGCAATGATCCGACACGATATCCTGAGGATGACGTTTTGCGCATGCGCGATGAGGTCGGTCGGCGAGGCTACACCTTCCCGTACCTGGTAGATGTAGGGCAGACTGTGGCCCGCGAGTTTGGCGCTGTATGCACACCGGATTTCTATTTGTTCGATAAGAATAGGCTCCTTTATTATCGGGGTCAGCTGGACGGGAGCCGTCCAGGTAACACCGAACCAGTAACCGGACAGGACCTCAGATTGGCCACGATCGGGATGCTGGCAGGCGAGCCGGCTCCTGCTCTGCAGACGCCGTCGATGGGATGCACCATAAAGTGGCGACGCGCCCAGGACGATATCTGAGCTGGGCGGCACAAGGGGCCGGCCAGCTCACGCGGATCCATCGGTCCAGAGCGTCAGGCGCCGCCGCTTAGTAGAAGATCGCTACCGCATGCCACAAGGTTTTTTCTCGCCATCGCCGTGAGACGCCGCGACAGAGTGAGGCCGATGATCTTCGAAGTTGATGCAATGCTGGAATCGCTTGTCAGAATGGTCGGCTGGGACGTCCCGCATCAGTTTGTTCCCGACATGTTGCTCCCCGTGCTCACCGAGGAGTGCGCGGCGCTGCGGTTGCCGGCACCGGAGCCGCTCGCTGGAAACCTCGTCGTGGGCGACCTCCCTTCCGCCAGGTTCGTACTAGCTGCCCATCTTGACGAGGCCTCCTTCAACGTGATCGAGGTCTATGACGGCCATGCGACGCTCGCTCCGTGCCACCGCTTCAGAACGCACGAGGTTCGACTACCCCTCACATTCGTTGGAGTCAGGCGGGGCCAGCCGGAGACCGTGGCCCACGGGATTGCGGAGGTCCTCGGCGACAGTCTCCGATGTTCAGATGTAGGTGATGTCCGGCTGGGAGACCGAGCGGTGTACAGGAACCCGACCGCGCAGAATGGTCGGGTCATCTCCGCCAAGGCAATCGACGACCGGGCCGGCGCCATTGCAGCCCTGCACGCCATGGCGGCTCTGGTGGAGCTTGGTGTGCCGTGCGCGGTTGCGCTTTCTGACGGCGAGCAGAACCTGCCCGACGGCTATTTTAGTCGGACTTTTCCGCACCTCCTGAGGAAGTTTCACAGGTCTGCTTTGGTGATATTCATCGACGGCATTTTTGGGGGTCGTTCGGCAGGGTGACCCGCAAAGTCTGTTTGTGCAGGTA
>NZ_JDWE01000146.1:0-2018 GCF_000685765.2 Frankia sp. BMG5.23 | reverse complement strand
GAGCCCTAACCCCACCCACAAGCCGAAAACCACCCGACCGGCAACACCGGCCGGGCCTTCGGCCCGCCCACCCACGCCATCACCGAACTCTTACCTATAAAGCGTATTCGTAATTTGACTGGCCGCCCCACGACGACGTCTTCTATACATTTCCGCCGGCTTCCCGCCTAGCAGCCGTCGACCCTCTCTCGCGCGTTGGAAGCGGCTGCGGCGTATCGGGCGGAGCTGGGGTTTGACCATTAGAAGAGACTGCCCACCGGATGATGTTGTTGAAATTTCAATATTCGGCCCCGGCTTAGGTGAATGCTGCCTTCTGCATCTCGGATGGAATGAATGGATAATCGTCGATTCTTGCATCGACCAGCGCACCGGTGCACACCCAGCCCTTTCTTACTTGTCCGATATTGATGTATCTCCGGAGTCGGTAAAGCTGGTTGTTGCGACACACGCACACAATGATCATAATGCGGGGATATCCAACGTCGTTAGCGCCTGCATCAACGCAGATTTCGTCGTCTCGGCGGCGACTAGCGAAGAATTCTTCGGACTACTTATGGTTGATCGTAAGATCTCGGGGGTAGTAAGGCAATCTGCATACGATGAGTACCGGAAGGCTCAAGCAGTTCTTGCAGCGCGAGCACGCAATAGCGGTCGCGGAAGAGGCGTTCCCGCCTATCGTCGCGCACTCGCAGACCGTCCAATATACAGACGGACCGAGACCGCCGATCATAGAGCCGCAAACGTAATCGCGTTGTCCCCCTCCGATGAGGCGGTTACAAAAGCTGGCCAGTATGTGACGAGCCTGTACCCGGTACCTGGCGAGCCTCCTCGGAGGCTTGCGCCGCCCGACCCAAACACCTTGGCCGTAGCACTGTGGGTGGAAGTTGGTGATACTTCACTACTGCTCGGCTCGGATCTGACCCGAGGTCCCGGGAAAAATTCTGGCTGGGCCGCTGTCCTGGGCTCAAGTATGAAGCCGTCTTCAAAGGCAGAGGTTTTCAAGATTCCGCATCACGGATCACCAAACGCCCACCACGAAGACGTATGGTCGCAAATGCTCGTGGAGAACTGCGTAGCGCTAGTCGCTCCCTATCGCGCAGGTGTGACGCTTAGACCATCCCTCGACGACGCAAAAAGAATATGCAATCTTACGGATCGCGCCTATGTATCCGCGCGACCAACACTTCCTGCACAATCGGCTAAGCTCCGGCGGGCAGCATCTGGCCTAGCTACCCTCGCGCGCTCTATCCATGAGGTAGAGGGAATTCCCGGTCAGGTTCGAGCCCGCAAGAATCTTGCCGAGGGTGATTGGCGGATAGATGTCCAAAAGCCGGCGGTCAAGCTTGAGCACGCATACGAGGTAACCATACGTGATTGAAAGTTCCACACGCCCCATTAGTTGATCTTGGGTTGGAGTGTCAGAGGCCAATGGGTGTAGCCACGGCTGCAGTAACGTCCATGGAGGTCGACGGACATTGACGTCCACCAGCGGACTGCAGCGCCACGTTAAGCCTCTGGGGTGCTGGTATTTTCTGTGCCTTCTAAGCACCATGTGACGCCTGGGTTGGTCCGGCCGCTCGCGTCGGGTGCCCATTCCCCGGCTGGGCGCCCGATGATCTGACGGGTCACCGGCCGCGTCAAGGGCGCCCTTCGGGCGGTCCTTCGGACTGGCTGCGCCACCCTTGACCCGACCGGCGCCCCGCGCAGGCGAAGGCGCTGACCGGGGAACGGGACAAAGAAATGGGAGGCACGAGGAGCCGCCGTGGCCCCTCGGGTCGGTCCGCAGCCAGTGAGCCTTTCCCTGCAACGTTTGGTGACGCTCCGTGAGCGTCGCTGGGTGTGAGCGTCCCTGGGGGTGGAGACGATGAAGGCGCGGGGCTCCGGTAGGAAGTTGTTCCGACCAAAGAGCAACTCCGAAGGAACCCCACGCCTCGATGAGTTTCACATACACCGCCGAGCTGCCGTTCGGCGATCACACCGTTTTCCGTCTGGCGGGTCTTCTCGTGGCGGAGCGTCAA
>NZ_JDWE01000145.1:0-2042 GCF_000685765.2 Frankia sp. BMG5.23 | reverse complement strand
GCCGACGGGCTCGGTGTTGCCGAGGGCACTCTGTGTGGGGCGTTGAAGGACGTGCATGGACTNCTCGGCGGGCTCGATGAGCAGATCGTGGCGCGTAACGCCGCCGCCGGTCATGTCCACGCGGANGAGACGACGTGGCGGGNGTTCGAGCGGGTCGAGGGCAAGGACGGGACCCGCTGGTGGCTGTGGGTCTCCAAGCCATCGACGACAATCACAGCAAGGCGGTGCCGATCGTCCGCGTCCGTCATGCACAGAAGTGTGATCCGGCACCGAAGCTCGCGTGTCAACCGGGTGGTTGTCGTGAGCAGCCGCGTCCGACACCTCACCGGCCGGGGGACCTCACCTGATCATCAAGGCCGGCGATCTAGATCAACTACAGTGACCAGTTACGAGGATGTGGCGGACGCGGTCCTGGGCGTCGCTTGCCCGACCACGGGCTCGGGCTTCGCAGTGGACCATCGCAGCCTGCGGCCTGGTGGCGGGAATGCTGAAGATCCACCGCATATCGGCGGGCTGCTACCGGAATCAGGGCTGGCCGGCGTGTCAACAAGGTCATGGCAGCAGTGCGACCGGCTTCGTGAGGCGGACGACGGAGAAGTGCCGGCGTTCGGCGATCGCGAGCACGGAGGCGTCAACGGCGCCGAGCGGGAAGTCGCTGTACTTCTCGACCAGCTCGACCATCCGGTCGAGGTCCTGGCGAGCAAGCGGGATCAGGCTGATCTGTCCGGTGCTGATGGAGCGCAGGAACGCGGCTTCGGCACGGGTGCCCTTCTCTCGTTCGAGCATGAAGCAGACTTCGGTCAGGACGGGATAGGGAACGAGTAGCGGCCGGGGCGTGCGCCGCATGAGCGCGACGCTGCGGGCGTGGTGCTCGTCGTCGATGTCGGCGGCGGCGATCAGCGGCCCGGTGTCCCAGACGATCACTCGGGATTGCGCCCGAGCTCCGCGCGCAGGATCTCAGCCGAACGGTCGGCGAGGTCGCCCTTGCCGCTGGCCAACGCGCCGACGAAATCCGGCAATGGCCACTCGTCTCCGCCGCCCTCGGCGGGTGCGCTCTCGCGCACGAGAGCCAGGATCGGCGCCACCTGCGATTCGGGCAGGCGGTCGATCAGACTGTGCAGCTCGTCCCGCAAGGTGCTCACCCATTGAGGATACGACCGACGCGTGGCCACCCACCGAGATCCGCCGGGACGCGAGCTGAACGGCGGATCTCAGTCCCGCGCGGCAGCCACAGTCGCAGTGTGGGCCGCGCCGACGACGTAGACCAGGTTCTGGCCGGTGAGATCTTGGCGGAACTCGGCCGAGTCTCCGTAGCCGGCGTCGGCGAGGACCGGGCAGGCACACCATCCGGTGAGTTCGGCTGGGGCTTGCCGCCGGGGACGCGGCGTCAGGCCAGGACGAGGGCGACTCGCCCTTGACGGGACGACGGGACCAGCTCGGCGCCGCCAAGGGGGCCACAGCGTCCGAACCCGCCAGACCTGCGGAACGTGTGTTCGATTCTCGCAATGATGTTGCGAGTCGGGTGCTCACTCGGCATCGCCCCTGCTCGGGAGCCTCGTAGAGACCGGGCGAACGGCGATTTCAGGACCCTGAACCAAGATCGGGCGGTTCTCAGCTTGTCGTTTAACCTTCGGGTGTCACTCTGTGTGATAGTCGCTGGTGGTTTGGGGTGGGCCGGCGTGTCGCCGTGACGTGAAGCGGCCTCCTGTTGATCCTGGTTTCTCACCAAAGACACCGTGATCAGACAGAAGGCCGTGGAGGACAGCTTGGCCCACGATGTCCCCATCGTCGAGCACCTTGGGGTGCTGTGTCGGTTCCGCCAGGAGTTCTATGGCTGTCTGACCCGGCGGGCGGATGCCCTGTTCGAGCTCACCGACGCCGTGCTGTGCGCGGACGGCCCGGTNCGTGACCTGGTCGGCCTGTCGCCGGCAGCGGAGCACCGCCGAGGGCACGGCGCGTTGTACGGCGCGATCAACCACGGCCGGGTCGAGATCAGCCGGCTGCGCCGCGCGCTGGCCGGGCTGCCGCTGCCGCGGGCCGCC
>NZ_JDWE01000144.1:0-2067 GCF_000685765.2 Frankia sp. BMG5.23 | reverse complement strand
CGGAGACGGTAAACGCCCGTGGAGCCGACCGTAAGACCCGCGCAAGCGGGCGGGTGGCTGGGAAGCGGGAACCCGGCACGGCTTCGGCCGGTCAGACCGGGGGTGCCTCACCGAGAGGCGAGGCGGCATAGGTGATGAGCGCTATCGATCATCACGATGCAACGGTGCCCGCTGGTACCTCGTGCTCTCGTGTGACGACCTTCCCGCCGCGGTGGTGGAACCCACGGGCGCGGTGGTCGGCCTGGATGTCGGGGTCGCGTCGTTGGTGACTACCTCGAACGGCGACCACTACGGCAACCCGCGTTTCCTCGAACGGTCCGCCGAACGCCTTGCCGACGCGCAGCGAGACCTGTCCCGCAAGAAGCGGGGCTCGAAGCGACGGAAGAAGGCCGTGGCACGGGTTGCGGCGCGGTCCCGCGCAGTCGCCCGGCAGCGGGTCGATCTCGCGAACAAGGCCGCGCTCGAACTCGTCCGCGACCACGACCTGATCGCCGTCGAAAAACTTAACATCAAGAGTATGGTCAAGCGGGCCGCGCCCAAGCCTGACCCCGACCGGCCGGGAGCGTTCCTGCCCAACGGGCAGGCCGCCAAGACTGGGCTTAACACGTCGATCCTCGACGCCGGGTGGGGGGTGTTCTTCAACGTGCCGCGTGCCAAGGCTGAAAGCGCCGGGCGGACGGTTGTTGAGGTGAACGCCCGCCGCACCTGGGTGACCCGGGTGGCGTCGGCGAACCAGCGCAGCACGAGCACCGCCTGCTCACGACTGGTGAGCTTCCGTTGTCACCGCCCCCCTTCAGCCACCCAGCCGCCTACCGTCCGTGATGCTCACGCAGAGCTATCGATCGTTGCGCGGAAAGGCTCACTGAGGTGAGGAGTTGACCGAAGTCGTCGGCGGACAGGACTGCGTTTGCTCGCGGCGGCAGCCCCGCTGGAGCAAGGCAACGGACGCGTGAGGAAGGGGTCGGTGCTTCGTCAGGCTTCCGGCGCCATATGTGCAAGCAGGGGGACATCGGCGGTGCTCGTACCGGCACGCTGCGGTCTCGCCGCTCAACGCCCGCGGTATGCGTCGGCGCGGTGCTCTACGGCGGTCACGAGAACGATGCGGTTCTCTTCGTCAATCTCATAGAGCACCCGGTACATGCCTCGCCGCGCCGACCAGGTTCCAGCGTAGGGCGGGTAGAGGAGACGCTTACCGAGCCTGTGCGGGTTCTCCAGGAGCGTCGTGGTGATGAACTCGTGTACGGCCGTGGCGACCTTTTCCGGTATACGTCCAGCAAGCGCGCGGGCCGCCGGACCGGTGATCTCAAGACGGTACGGCCCGGCAGCGCCCGTCATGACGAGCGTCTCCTGGCATCCGGCGCGGCGCGCTTGGCCATGAGCGCCGCCAGGTCCTCGGCGTCAAGCACGTCGCCGGCCTCGACAGCGGCGCGGGACTCGGCCAACTGCCGCATGGTCTCGCGGTTCGACAACACCTCGACGGTCTCCTCCAGCGCCGCGAGGTCGTCAGGCGAGACGAGGATCGCCACGGCATGACCATGGCGTGTGATCTCTACCCGGTCATGGGTTCGCTCGACGTCGTCGAGCAGCTCCGAGAGGCGGTTCCGAGCATCCGTGAAGGGCAGCGTCGTCACGATCTCAGTCTACGCTCAAGTGGCGTGAAGTTAAGGCAGAACTCGCGGCTCGAATCGGCCACAGAGACAGTCGGCCCGGAGGCCAGGGCGCACTGGCCATGCGCACTGGCCAGGGCGCCCTGGGTGGCAACTCGGCCGTCATCCGCGCAGATCCCGAGCCCGCCGCGTGGGGCCGAGCCGCGGCGGGCACCCGGGCCACACCGACGACGAAGACTGCCGAGCCGTCCTACAAGTGCGTGTGCAACCAAGGGGTGGTGCAGATCGTCCATCGCTGGCGGGCCGAGGTGACCCCGGACGGCCCGACCGATGCCCAGGTCAGCTGGTACGGCGGTGTCGCCCGGATGCCCTGAGCACTGACCCGCGCGAGCGTTCACGAGGTCGGGTCCGCATGATCGCGCGGTGGTCCCATGCGCGGTGGTCCCATGCGCGGTGGTCC
>NZ_JDWE01000143.1:0-2133 GCF_000685765.2 Frankia sp. BMG5.23 | reverse complement strand
GATCGAACACGACTACCGCGAGTTGAAAGACGGCCTCGGCCTCGACCACTTCGAGGGCCGAACCTTCACCGGCTGGCACCGTCACGTCACCCTCGTCAGCGTCGCCCAAGCCCTCTGTACCCAGCTCCGCCGCGACCCAAAAGTCCCTGCGCCGGCCTGACCCTCTACGGAGTCCTCCGCACCCTCCAGGCCCTGCTCGCCGTCTGGACCGGCGCCTGCCCCACCTGCCAACGACCCTTCAACCCCACACCCAACGTCACACAACACCTATCCGGAGTCACCTAGCGAAGTCCTACTAGTATCGGCTAACGGACAGCGCGCCTCGCCCCGGGCTGATCCTCCTGGATCTCCGAGTCTGCCGTGAGGGGAAGGGTGCGCCCGGCGCGACGACGCCGGTGATGCGGCGGCCGAGCGGTGCAACTCGCGCAACACTCGCTGGTGGGCGAGGCATGGACCTTATGATCAAGCGCGGCTGGGGTCGACCCAACAAGACTCGAACCCACAGTCGCAGGTCGATGTACTGCAGCCATCGGCCTCGCTGGTTGCAGACCGCCCCATTGGGTAGTCAAGCCGCAGGTTATGGCATATGTCGATCTTCGTTGGCGTCGGTGAGTGCACCCAACCAGCACTAATGCGAACCTAAACCTGCAGGTCAACGGCCCGACCGTTTCCGTCGAGCCCGTCCACGCGAAGATCCGGCGGTCCGGCTACACGGCGATGCGAACGCCAAGAAGATCGGATAGGAACCGGGCGTCGCGACCATGGCGCGAGTCCCGGCGGCGGTATCAGCGGTGATACCGTCGGGTGGTGGCGATGACACTGCGCTTGACGGATGACGAGGCAGAGGCTTTGCGTCTGCGTTCGGAGTTGGAACAGCGGTCGATGCAGGAGATCGCCCGGGAGGCGATCCGGGAGTACATCGAGGCACACAGCCGGGCGGAACTGCTGGATCAGGTGCTGGACGAGGAGCTGCCGCGGTACGCCGAGGCGCTCCGCTGGCTCGGCGAATGATCTACCTGACGCTTCGCGAACTGCTGTACATCGCCGAGCGGGCCATCGGTTCCGATCCGGTGGTCAGGGACCACGGCCTGCTCGAATCCGCTCTCGCGCGCCCGCGGGCGACGGTGTTCGGCCGGGACGCCTATCCCTCTCTTGACGGCAAGGCCGCCGCGCTCCTGCATTCACTGGCTCGCAACCATGCCCTCGTCGACGGGAACAAGCGGCTCGCCCTTGCCGGTCTGATCGCCTTCTACGGTGTCAACGGCCGTCGCCTGACGCTGACCAACGACGAGGCCTACGACCTCGTGATGAGCATCGCGTCCGGTGTCCACGATTCCGTCGAGGACATCACCAAGATCCTTGAAGGGGCGACCCGGAGCCGTCGGTGAGGACCCATGGCCGTCCGGAACTTGTCAAGATTTTTAGGACAAGATTCTTTGTGAACTAGCCTGTGTTCCGTCCCTGTCGTGATCTCGGTCGAGGGATGACTTCTGATCGTTCGGGCACGCCGTCGACTGGTTCGGCCTGGTCATCCGGCGTGTCATCCGGCCCGCCGGCCAGCACGCCGACGGGCTATGATGATCAGCGGGGCACCGTAGTGCGCCATGGCCTCCTACAGGGCAGGTGGACAGTCCATCCCGCGCATGCAGGAGCCCGCGCCTAGCGTCCGCGGGGTGTCCCGCCGACCACGTGACGAGATCGTCACTATCGGGGACCTGGAAGACGCCGTAGACATCGATCAGCTCCGCGATCTCCTCGGACGCGGTTCCCGAAGTGGCGAGCGAGTCTCGCGCGAGTACGCCAGCCGCATCGCGAACGCGAAGGGCTTCCCCGACCCGATCTTGGATCATCCCCGGCTACGACTCTGGCATCGGGCCGACGTGGAGGCGTGGCTGGATCGGAACCGCCCCGGGTGGAGGGGTGAGAAATGACGCTCGGACGCGCTGCGTGAGCAAATGTCCGATATGAGCTACCCCGTTGGCGCGTCGAAGCGGGGTACATGCGACCGGAGGAAGCCATGATGTCGATGTGACTGTCATGTGGGCGATCTCGTTATTCCCCAGGGGTTGCGAGCAGGTAATTCCCCAGGTGGCCCGTGGTGTTGATGTTAGCGGGTGGTCTCGGTGGCCGGGG
>NZ_JDWE01000142.1:0-2375 GCF_000685765.2 Frankia sp. BMG5.23 | reverse complement strand
CGTGTCCTCGACGTGGCCTACGCCGCGCATCCGGAACGGTTCGTGAACCAGCCCCCGGTCCCGCCGCCGCTCCCGAAGCCCGCCGGGATCAACCACACGCCGGATGACCAGGCCGAACCAGCCGACGGCGTGCCCGAACGATCAGAAGTCATCCCTCGACCGAGATCACGACAGGGACGGAACACAGGCTAGTTCACAAAGAATCTTGTCCTAAAAATCTTGACAAGTTCCGACACGCTGTCGTCTTGTCCGGTGCATCCGCTGTGACCTGCATCGATAGCGATACGGGCGACCCCGGCCCATGCCGGCCCCGGTCCGACGGGCGACCCCAACCCGGGCGGCCCCGGTCCGTGCGGTCTCCTAGAAATCAACTGGGTAGTGTGTTATGCCTCTCGTATTAGGCCTGGACATATTATCGGGTGAGCCATCCTAGCCATGCTCCGGCGATAACGGACGGCACGGCGACGAAAAGGACGACTACGGCGATAAAATACCAGGGGATTTTTCCGTCGGGCTCCTGGTAGAACCGGCTGAACATCACGGACCTCCTTTTGCTTCCCTCTTTGCAAGGGGACGGAAGGTGCTTGCGGGTGGCGGTGGGTTTTTGGGTCCGGGACGCGTGGATGGCATGCGGCCGTGCCCGTCTCCGGCATGATCACCGCGTGTGGTGTCATGCCCGGTGGTGAGTCGGTGGTCGATTTCGATCGCGAGCGCGGTTATCAGGTTTTTCTCGTGTGTCTTGCGGAAGGTGTCTCCCTCAATCCGGTAGTAGACGCTGGCGGCGTGGCGCCGTTCCGTTTTTGTGAGCCGCACTCCCATGCCACGCGGCGCGGGGTCCAGCGCGAGTAGTGCCCGCAGGGCTGACCCGCGTGGGTGACCGAGTGCCTGTGTGGCCGCGTGCAGCAGCCTCACGACCCCCCGCCCACTCGCCTCCCTGCGCTGCCACGAGGGCTAGCAGGCGTGGCGCGGCGTTGATGATGTCTTCGGGACCCCGGACGCCGTGATCGGCAAGCCTCCCAAGATCTTCTATGAGTCGCCGTTGGCGGTCATCGCCCGTCATGATCCGTCTTCCCGTCGTCCCGTGCATACGCCGTTGCGCCTGCACACAGCAGGCCAGTGATCGCACGCTCACGCATCCGGGTTTTTTCCGGGTTTGGTCAGGGTTGAGTCCGGGGTGTCCGCGCGCTGATGATCGTTCCGGGTTTGGTCCGGGTCCGGTCCCCCGGAATTCCGGCTCCCAGCCACTAATACCCCCCGGATTTGCCGGTCTAATACCTGCGGTGCGGCTTTTCATCGGGAAACATGGGCGGTGTCCGGCGGGGCTGACAGAAACGGCCCCGAAGGCTTGCCCCCATCCCTCGGGAGTTCCTGTGTTCCTACTTCTTCTATTCCTTTTCCTGCTGGTTCTGGCCGTGCCGCTGTGGCGTTTCCTCGCGGTGTTCGTGCCGGTTTCCCTGGCCCTCTGGACATTTTCGTGGGCGGCCACGACATCCACCCCCGGATACGGCAAGTACTTCATCGCTATCATTTTCATTCTTCTGGCCGCGCGGGCTATTACGAAGTGGACACACAAGCCGTGACCAGAATGCACCGCGTTCTCTTCTGGACAGCCCTTGCAGTCTGGCTCGCCGATCTTTTTCTGCTAGGCGTCCTAGCCGGATACAACCTGCAGCATGAATACCGCCCGCGGCCGTGCCCGACGCCGGTTGGCCGTGCCATTCCCGCGTTTTCTTTCTCCCCTCTCCCTTCCCTTTCGCGAGGTGACTGCCGTGTTCGATGATCGCGAGCTCGCCGTCCTTGAGAAGCGCGCGGCCGACGCCTTCGACACCCATATGGACGGCTATACGGCAAGCGCAGTCCTCCACGACATCTTCATGGACATTCTGGGCCAGGACGAAAAAGGTATCGAAGCAATCCGGTACGTACAGAGCCTGCTGAAAGCCCACCGGGACAAGACCCTCGCGGAATGGCTGACCGCCCAGGATCTGTGGTTGTTCGCGGCAGGCATCGCCTATGACACCAACTTTGACGATGACGAAGACGAGGCCAACCACTGATGATTCCCTTTTCCATTCTCTTCCTGCTTCTTATCGTTGTCATCGTCATGATCCGCGCGTTTGACCTCAACCCGTGGCAAGCGTTCGCCTGCGCCGCGCTCGGTTTCTACGTCGCACAGTCCAATTTCTCGGACACGTTTCAGGGCATTCTCAACCAGATTTTCGGCATATTTTCCTCTATTCATCTGTAGGCCGCGCGGNGGTGTCCGGCTTCCGGACACCCCCGTTTTCCTCTGAGAAGAGAAGCCATGCCACGAACCCACACCAACGATCAGCGTCGGATGACACGGGAAATACGGCGGATGCGCCGCTACATGC
>NZ_JDWE01000141.1:0-2415 GCF_000685765.2 Frankia sp. BMG5.23 | reverse complement strand
CTTATGCGGCTTGTGTGGCTGGTGGTGGGGTGGAGTTGGAGCCGGTGGGGACGGCGTTTCGTCGTTGGGCTCTGCTGGCTCGGGCTCAGGCGCAGGATCCGGTTCGGGTGGCGGAACTGCCTGTGTGGCAGCGGATTCTTACCNGTGATGACGTCCTGTTGGGTGACCGGCCGCTTGATCCGGCCCGTGATGTGGCGTCGAGTATGCGGCAGCTGTCGTTTTCGGTGTCCCTGGAGGTGACGGCGGCGCTGCTCACGACCGTACCTACGCTGTTCCACGCCGGGATCAACGACGTGCTGCTGGCCGGGCTCGCCGCCGCCGTGACCGAATGGCGTCGGCGGCGGGGTGACGGTGCGTCGGAGGCCATCGTGATCGACCTGGAGGGACATGGCCGCGAGCCGCTGGCCGAGGACGTCGAGTTGTCCCGAACAGTGGGCTGGTTCACCAGAGTCCATCCCGTACGGCTGGAACTGCCCGACGTCGACCTTGCGGACCTGCGCGCCGGTGGCCCCGCCGCCGGCCGGATAATCAAGGAGGTCAAGGAGCAGGTGCGGGCGGTCCCCGGCGAAGGCCTGGGCTATGGGTTGCTGCGCCACCTGAATCCCGCTACGCGGCCGGTCCTGGCGGCGCTACCGACCCCGCAGATCGCCTTCAACTACCTGGGCCGCTTCGCCGGTGCCCGTCGTACCGGCGAAGACACGGACTGGCAGCCGATCGGCCTCGACGGGGAGGCCGGCGACCTTCCGGCAGCCCACGTGCTGGAGGCCGGGGGAGCCGTGCGGGACGGGGCGGACGGCCCCGAGCTCACCGTCTCGCTGGCCTGGCCGCCCGGCGTCCTGGCCGAGCCTGCCGTCCGGGAACTGGGCGAGGGCTGGGTGGCGATGCTGACCGGCCTGGCCGAGCACGCCGCGCGCCCCGAGGCGGGGGGACATACCCCGTCCGACTTCCCATTGCTGGAGCTGGGCCAGCGCCAGGTGGAGCAGTTCGAGGCCATGGCGGCAGAGATCGAGAAGGGGACCTCGTCATGAAACGCTCCGCGCTGTCGGAAGTATGGCCGCTCTCACCGTTGCAGGAGGGGTTGCTGTTCCACGCCACGTTCGACGAGCAGGCTGTGGACGTCTACTCCGGGCAGCACGTCATGGAGCTGGAGGGACCGCTGGACGCCGAGGTCCTGCGCGCGTCGGGGCAGGCGATGCTGGACCGGCACGCCAACCTGCGGGCCGGGTTCCGGCAGACGGCCGGGCTTGCCCAGCCGGTCCAGGTCATCGCCGCCAGGGTCGCGCTGCCATGGCGTGAGGCGGACGTGTCGGCGCTGCCTTCGGCCGGAGCCGAGGCGGAGGCCGACCGGCTGGCCGCCGAGGACCTGGACCGCGGATTCGACCCGGCCGTACCTCCGCTGCTGCGGTTCCTGCTGATCCGGTTCGGTGCGCGGCGCCACCGCCTGGTGATCACCAACCATCACATCCTGCTGGACGGCTGGTCGCTGCCGATCTTCAAACGCGAGCTGTTCGGGGTGTACCGGGCGGGCGGCGACTCCAGCGGGCTGAAGCCCGTGCCGCCTTACCGTGACTACCTGGTATGGCTGAGCAGGCAGGACCGCCAGGCCGCGCGAGCGGCCTGGCGCCGTGAGCTGGACGGCAAGCAGGAGCCAACCAGAGTCGTGGTGGCGGACCCGGGCCGGGATCCGGTAATGACCGAGCTCACCGAGCTGCGCCTGGGCCCCGAGCCGACCGGAGCGCTGCGCGAGCTGGCCCAGGCCCACGGGGTGACGCTGAACACGGTCGTGCAGGGGGCGTGGGCGATGCTGGTCAGCCGCCTGGCCGGCCGGTCCGACGTGGTGTTCGGTGCGGTCGTCGCGGGTCGTCCGCCCGAGCTGCCCGGGGTGGAGGACATGCTGGGCCTGTTCATCAACACGCTGCCGGTCCGGGTGCCGCTGGATCCGGCCCAGCGGGTCTGCGACATGCTGGTGGCCTTGCAGGCCCGGCAGTCCGCGTTGACGGCTCACCAGTACCTCGGCCTGGCCGAGATCCAGCGCGAGGCCGGGCCCGGCGCGGTCTTCGACACGCTCGTGGTCTACGAGAACTATCCGTTCGACCCGACGGTGGCACCCGCGGCACCCGCGGCGGCCGACCCGGACAGCCTGCGGGTCACCTCGCGCGGTGGCCGGCAGGCCGCGCACTATCCCCTCACCCTGGGCATACGGCCTGGCCGCGACGGGCTGGCGCTGCACGTGGACTACCGGCCCGACCTGTTCGACCAGCGGACGGCCGCGGAGCTGCTGGCCCGGTTGGTACGGATCCTGGAGGCTGTGGCGGCGGATCCGGGGGTGTTGGTGGGTCGGGTGCCGGTGTTGGGTGCGGCTGAGTGGGTGCGGGTGGTGGAGGAGTGGAATGACACTGGGGTTGGGGTTGGGGT
>NZ_JDWE01000140.1:0-2447 GCF_000685765.2 Frankia sp. BMG5.23 | reverse complement strand
CGAGTTCCTGGTAGGTGGCGTTGCGCCGTAGCCGGCACAGGGCCAACCGCAGGGCGCCGACGAGATCGAGATCGCGGGGACGGCCCTGGGCGCGGTGCCAGTCGGGGAAGTGCCGCTCGGCCATCGCGNCGACGACGTCGGCAGCTTTCAGGCTCAGCCCGGGAAGTCGATACACTGGAGGCACCCTCTTCGTGGTCGATGTGTTTTCTTTGGTAAGACTCACATTCCACGAAGAGGGCCTCTCATGCCCATGGCAGGTTGGATTTCCTGAAGTGCCGGGCGGAACGCGGGAGAATTCCCGGTTCGCTGTCGGTCGGGCTGTTTCGATCGGGTTGTCCGCTCCCCGTGCTGGCGGGAACCGATACGGGGCCTGACCGAACCAGCCGGATATCCGTTCCGAAATCGACTATGACAAGTTTCCGAAAAACTCCCGGGAGCCGCTCCTCCGCGAATCTTGCGGTTGCGCTGATCGACGAGGCCGAACGCCCTGTTTCTCGCATGCCGCTGCCGCCTGTCATGTGCTCGCCGCAGAAACCCGAACGGGCTGACACCGGTTATGGTGTGAGAGCGGATTCCCGTCCTCGGACCGCGTCCGCTCTCCACGCCCACTCCTTGCGGGAGATCCAGCGCATCGCCGGCTGCTCGACCAGTGTGAACGTCAGCCAGGACAGCACCAGGACTATCACGAAAGCAATGGCCGCCAGTCCGCCTACCTCCCAGGCGGGCCATCGTGCACTGGCGCCCAGGGCGCGATGTCCGAAGCTGAGGACGAGTCTGTGCCACAGGTAGAAAGCGAAGGAGATCTCACCCAGGTGGACCATGACGCGGCTGCGTAGAAATGTGGGACGATCACCGAGATCGCGAACGGCGACCGCCGGTATCACGAGGGCCAGAGGTATGACCGTCACCGCTACCACGCTGTAAATTGTGGGCGCCTCGGGAGCAAGCGCGTACGCCCCGAGAGTCAGCATCACGACAGCGGTCAGTGGCAACCTGACCCATCTGCCGCTCGACAGGATGCATGCCATCAACATCCCAAGAACAAACTCGGGCAATCTGGCCGGCGGGAATACATAGACGAACCAGAATTCGTACGTGGAGACCGACCCTGCCCAGGGGAGAGCCGGTTTGGATGGCAGGATGAGCCGCCCGATCAGGGGCATACACCAGACCAGCCCCGCAACGGCGCCAGCCCAGTACCACAGGAGGTTCACCGGTATACTTCTGATCGCCCGGAGAAGGAAGGGGAAGCAGAGGTAGAAGAAAAGCTCACAGGACAGGGACCAGGCTACAGGATTGGCGCTGGTCTCGATGTCGCCCTGGGGGAACCAGGACTGCACGAGAAAGAGACCGGGGAGACATCTCCAGTCCCCGAGCGATACTCCGGCGACCAAGGAACATACTATTGCCGCGACATAGGTGAGAAGATGATTTGGAAATACCTTCGTCAGCCTCCTCTCCCAGATCCTACCGACCCTGATCTGCAGTAAGTAGTCGGAAGTCGCGTGGGGGAATGCTGACGGGCGGTGTCACCGGGTGTGACACCGCTGGAGTCGGGCTGGCGTGGCTGGGTCAGCCGGGAGGCTTCCTCCAGCGGGCGAGGTCGTCGGGGTTGGCAGCCCAGGGCAGGAACCGGTCGAGGTCCGTCCCGGTGGGTGCTCTGGCGCCGGCGCGACCGCAGGCGTCGAGGTAGTCGGCCAGGTAGGTCAGTGGGTTGAGGCCGTGCAGGTCGGCGGTCGCGGTGACGGTGAAGATCGTGGCGGCGCGGCGGGCGGCGTCGTCGGTGCGGGAGCCGCCGGTGTTCCGCCGTGTGATCACCGGTTTGCGGATGATCCTCTCGGCCGGGTTGTTGTCCAGACCGATCATGGGATGGTTGCGGTGGGCGACCAGCCCGGTCCACTCCCGGTCCATCGTGGCCAGCGCCCTGCGCGCGGGTTCGGGCAGGCCGGGGGACGCCATGTGCTCGCGGCGGGCGGTGTCGATCGCGTCGATCGCGCGGTCCCAACCGGTGTAGGCGGTCGCGAGACGCCGCTCGGCCGGCGGGCTCGGGGCCGTGATCGCCGCCTGCCAGGCGGCGGCGAGTTCGGCGTGCGCCGCGTAGAGCGCGGCGATCCGCTCGCGCCACTGCCGGGCCCAGATCCCCAGCTGCGCGGGGTTCGCGTCGCCCGCGCGCAGGAAGTACCGCCGGACGTGGACCCAGCAGAACAGGTTGACGATCCCGTCCGCCTTCGCCCCCGCGGACGCGTAGACGGCGTAGAAGTCCGAGGAGATCACCAGCCGGCGCGGGCCGCCGGCGCCGTCGTCGCCCGTCAGCTGCCCGGTCTCGGCATCGATCCCGACATGGTCGGCGAGCACCGCGGCCGAGCGGGTCGGGTCCATCACGAAACACACCGAGTCCGGCCCCAGGAACACCCACAGCCACCAGCGCGCCGAGCCGTCCCCGCCGG
>NZ_JDWE01000139.1:0-2451 GCF_000685765.2 Frankia sp. BMG5.23 | reverse complement strand
CCCCGGCCTCGCGTCAGAAGCGCGCTACGCAACACCACTGGAAGCCCCACACAACGCCGAAAGTCTGCTTACCAGCAAACTTGCCGAGGCCCTGGCCCCTTCGGGGCGGCAACCCCAGTTGGCCAGCCAGAACGAGGCAGGGGCGCCGCACGCGCCGCGCCGAACAGGACCCCGTCCGCCCCGCCGCGCGCCCGGGGCGGGGCCCCGCCTCCCTCCGGTCGGCACCCCACCCCGGGCGCGTCGGACCGGCCGCCCGTTCGGCGCGTCGGAGCGTCGTTGCGTTCCTGTGCTGTGCCATGCGCCTTGAGAGGGACAGGCGAGATGCGTGTCGGGATGTGACGGGGCTCTGCCCCGAACCCCGGCCCTTTCTCCGGAGGAGGGAGACCGCCGGCGGTGCCGGAGGGCAGCGGCGCGGCACGTCCGCTGGTTCCCCCGCCGGACGGACACCACAGGCAACCCCAGAACCCTCCGACCGCGCAAGGGCACACGCCTTCCGGTGGGGTCGAGCGCCGTCGGTGCCCTTGCACGGCCGAAGGAACCTGGGGTAGGGCTACGCCTGCCCGCCCGACGGAGGACCAGCTCAAGCCCCCGGCATGTCGAGGGTCGACGACCACCCAACCGGAGCGCCGCAAGGCCGACGAGCGGCCCTGTGCCCGTCGGATCGCCTGCCCCCACGGGTGTATGGTCCTGAGACCGGCCGATAGACACCGGAACGATCACGCTTCCTATCCTTCCGTTTCGTCTCGATTAGGATGGATGAAACGGAACGATACGTTATGTGTCCGGTGGGGTTCGTGTCCGTGGCCGCCGCCGAGCGCAGCCGTTCCGGTGCTCTTGGCCGCCGAGTCAGCCCCGCCGCCCAGTGGGAGCAGGCACGCCGCACAGCGCAGCCCTCAAGAACGCCGAAGTGCTCTCAGAGCGCCGCAGCTACACCCGCACCGGCCGACGGTCGCGGACCATGTCCGCCAACGCCACGACGCTTCGAGGATCGAGCCGAACCAGCTCACCACGCAGCCGCACGCCAGTCGGACCCACCGGAGCAGCCAACAGCAGCACGTGAAGCGCCTCTTGGTAGGGAGTCCACGCCGCCGGACCCACCTGGACGCACGGCGGTACCCATCCGGCCGCCATCAGAGGCCGCCGAGCAGGGAACCAAGGTCCGGCAAGGTCCGGAACCGCAGGATCACCGCAGAATCGCCGGGACTCACCCGCCAATGATCGATAAAGAGAACCGGCGGAAGCGTCGCCGTAACGTCCACCAAGTCGCGCAGGCTCGCGCCCGGCGTCATCGCCAGGTCGTACAGACCGTGATCGTCATGCGGATTGATCGTGACGAACGGACGCCCTTCGTACGGGTTGCGCCAGCCACCCCGACCGGACGGCGGAATACTAGACACGGGTCACCCCTGTTCACCCAGGTTGTGATCAAGGTTCCGGTGGGTGGTGCAACACCCGCCGGAACCGCCAACATCACCAACTATAGGGCATGGCGTCCCATAGTTCCGAAGAACAGGTAGGTACGTGGCGGAAGACCCGTTGATCGGTTACCGCGAGATGGCGGAACGGGCCGGCATTAGACCGGGCACGCTGCGTAACTATCGCGCCAAAGGACTACTTCCTGAGCCAGACGACATCTCGGTACCCGACCGACCCAGGTGGAAGACGTCCACCTTCGATGCATGGATGGCCAGCCGCCCCGGAAGGGGTGCGCGTACGGACCTCCGGCCGCCGGACGCTGCCGACTAATCGATCATCCCGCGAAGCGGCGAGCGGCACGGCCACGTCGGTAGAGCTGGACTACTTGCGGTAGCAAGCAACCGAGTGTGGGCAGGTCAAGCGTTGCTGCGACTACTTGCGTACCTGATTCCGTGTGTTGGAAGTGACGGACATCACGGTGTAATTTCGGTTCCTAGACGACCCGCGCCGCTTCTGCCTCGTCCACCGCCGCGCAAAAAGTGAAGTTCGCCAACCTGTTGCGTGCAGCGCTTCACGCCCCTGCTCGTCGACGCGGCGAGGCCGTGCCGGCACCTGCCCGGGGACAGGTGGTTCGTCGACGAGACGTATGTCAAGGTCGCCGGCCGGTGGACGTACCTGTACAGGGCGGTTGACCAGCACGGGCAGGTCATCGACGTCCTCGCCAGCGCACGACGCGACCAGGCTGCGGCACGCCGGTTCTTCACCGCGGCGCTGTCTCACGGCCGCCGGCCGGTCGAGGTCACCACCGACAAGGCCGCCGTTTACCCGCGGATCCTCGACGAGCTGGTACCCGAGGCCTGTCACGTGGATGCCGCGCGGGAGAACAACCGGATCGAATCCGATCACAGCCGGTTGAAAGCCAGGCTCCGCCCGATGCGCGGACTGAAACGGCTGCGCTCTGTCCAGACGATCAGCGCAGGGCATGCCTTCGTCCAGAACATCCGCCGCGGCCACTACGAACTCGGGATCGACACC
>NZ_JDWE01000138.1:0-2642 GCF_000685765.2 Frankia sp. BMG5.23 | reverse complement strand
TAAACAATTCACCACACACCCCCACCGGCACTGGCGCCAAACCCCCATCCAGCACGAACACCCGCGTATTCGCCACCGGCCGGCCCACCGACACACCCACACCAGCCGTCAACTCTGTCGCCGTCGACCAGATCGTGGTCTCCGTCGGGCCATAGAGGTTCCACAGCCGAACGCCTGCGCGCAGCAGATCCGCGGCCAGATCGGCGGGCAGGGCCTCGCCGCCGCAGAGGGCGAGGAAGCCCTCAGGGCAGTCCCATCCGGAGTCCAGGAGCGTCCGCCAGGTGACCGGGGTCGCCTGCATTGCGCTAGCGCCGGCCGTGCGCAGTAGCCCGGCGAGCTCGGCGCCGGACGTGGCCTGCTCCCACGTCGCCAGCACTGTGCGCATTCCGAGGGTGAGTGGCAAGAACAGCTCCAGCGCCGCGATATCGAAGGCGTGGGTGGTGACCGCGACGAACACATCGGTCGCCCGCAACGGAAGCATGTCGCGCATCGCCGTCAGGAAGTTGGCCAGAGCGCCGTGGCTGATCATCACGCCCTTGGGCATGCCAGTGGAACCCGAGGTGTAGATCAGGTAGGCGAGGTCCTGGGCGGTCAGGCCCGTGGACCAGTCCGCTGGTTGTGCGTCCGGTTCGCCGTCGCCCACGTCGGCGATCACAAGGCTGGCCAGGCCGTCTGCGAAAGGCACCGCAGGGTCGTCGAGCAGGATCAGTGCGGGAGCGGCGTCCGCGACGATGTGACGCAGCCGCTGCGCGGGGTGGTGCGGGTCCAGCGGTACGTACGCGGCGCCACAGGCCAGCACACCAAGCAGCGCCACTACCAGGTCGGGGCCACGCTCCAGGCAGACGGCGACGCGGTCGCCTCGCCCGATGCCGCGGCGGCGCAGCGCCTCGCGCGTGGCCTCGACCCGGGCGATGAGACGCCGGTAGGTCAGCGTGACCCCGCCGGCCTCCAGGGCGACGGAGTCCGGGGTCAGCGCCGCCTGCGCGGCGAGCCGCAGCGGGACGGGCCCCGGCTCGGGGACAACCATGGCCGTCTCGTTCCATCTGGCCGTGATCCGGTGCCGCTCCTCGGCCGACAGCAGCGGCACCTCGTCGACCGGCCGCTCCGGCAGGTACGCCACCGCCGACAGGGCGGCGAGGAAGTGGTGCTGCAGCCGCTGCACGGTGGCCTCGTCGAAGAGCGCCGTGCGGTACTCCAGCATCCCCTGCAGCTGGTCGCCATCCTGAGCTAGGAAGAGCGACAGGTCGAACTTGGCCCCGCCGGGGTCGTCCGGCAACGGGGTCAGCATCGCCTCGCCCAGCCGGATTGGGCCAAGCACGGCCTCGTGCATGCCGAGCATCACCTGGAACAGCGGGTTGCGGTCCGGGGTGCGGTGCGGATGCAGCGCCTCCACCAGGGACTCGAACGGCAGCTCGCTGTGCGCGTACGCGCCCAGGCACTCATCCCGCATCCGGCGCAGCAGCTCCCGGACGGTGGGGCGCCCGCCAAGATCTGCCCGGATGATGACGGTGTTGGCGAAGAAGCCGATCAGGGACTCGAGCTCCGGCAGCGGGCGATTCGCGACGGGGGTGCCGATGCCGAAGTCCTCCTGGTTGGCATGCCGACCCAGCACCATCGCCCAGGCGGCCAGCGCGGCCATGTAGAGCGTGACGTCCTCATCCCGACAGCGCTGACGTAGCGCCCGGACCAGCTCGGCCGGGACGGGGAAGCGCCGAACGGCGCCCTCGAACGTCTGCACCGCAGGCCGCGGACGGTCGGTGGGCAGCTGGACGAGGTCGGGCAGGCCCGCGAGCCGCTGTGACCAGTACTCCCGCTCGCGCGCCCGCCGCTCGCCGCGCTCGGTGCCGCGCAGCCAGCGGGCATAGTCCGCGAACTGGAGCCGAGCCGGCGGTCGCGCCGTCGCGCCCGCGCCGAGATGCGCCTCGTACCGCTCGACCAGCTCCCGGATCAGGATCTGCACGGACCAGCCGTCGGCGAAGATGTGGTGGGTGGTGACGGCCAGCACGTATTCGGTCTGGCCCAGCCGGTACAGCGTCGCCCGTAGCTGAGGGGAGCGGTCGAGCTGGAACGGCCGGCGGCCCTGTTCACGCGCGGCGTCCCGCATGGCTGCCGGCCGCCGCTCGTCCGGGACCGACCTCAGGTCCACGGCGCCGAGAACCACGCGGGCCTGCGGATCGACGATCTGCCGTAGCTCCGCGCCGAGACGCACGCAACGGCTCCTCAGCACCTCGTGCCGGTCGACCACGTCGTTGAGGGCCCGCTGCAGCGCCATCCGGTCCACCGGACCTTCGATCCGGAACGTGCCATGCAGGTGATAAGCGCGACCCGCGTCCTCGTCGAACTGCTGCAGGAACCACAGGCGCTCCTGTGCGTCGGTCGCCCGGGACTCGTCCGGAACGCCCGCCACGCGCGACGCCGCCTCGATCGGGGGGAGACCAGCGCCGGCCGACGCGGCGCCTTCGATGCGATCACAGAACTCACCGAAAATCGGGGTCTCGAAAAGCATCCGCACCGGAATCGGCACCCTGAGCGCCTGCTGAAGGCGGGCGACCATGCGGGCTACCAGCAGGGAATGACCACCCAGATCAAAGAAGTTGTCTCGCAACCCCACCCGCTCGACACCGAGCAGCTCCTCCCACACC
>NZ_JDWE01000137.1:0-2779 GCF_000685765.2 Frankia sp. BMG5.23 | reverse complement strand
CTACCAGCCGATGTAGGCGAGGTGGGGGTCACCGAAGAAGCCGATGACAAGCGCAGAGTTCTCCTGGAGCCTGCGAAGTGCGGTGAGGGCGTTGGAGTAAAGATCCGAGACCGATGTAATCATTTTTGGGTGCAGTTCTTGTGAAGTGAGTTGATCAGGGCGGTATGCGGTTGTCGGCGTACTGGTTGCGGTGGTTGCGGTGCTGTTCCTGTGCGATGTGGTACTTCCAGTAGTCGTCGAAGTCGCCGTTGGTGACCAGGGCGCGGAGCAGGAGCACGGATTCGGCGCCGTCGAGTCCCCATCGGGCACCGGTGATGTCCATCCGGTCCTTGACGAGGTGGCGGCAGGCTCCCTCGATGACACCGGTCGCGATCGGCCAGCCGCCCACCAGGGCGGTGGCGTAGTCAAGCCAGGGTGCCTTGGCGTCGAGGTAGTCGGCGCAGGTGTCGGCGCCCTTGCGTTCGGCCTGGTTGTAGCCGTTGTAGGTGGCGCGGCGGCGGATGCCGGTGGCGACCTGGCCCGCCCGGCCTTCCAGTACCTTGCGGGCCTTGTCGGTGACCCAGGCCTCGGCGTCGGGGTCCCCGGTGGTGAAAAACGACCAGGCGGCCTTCCACAGGTATTCCAGGACGTGGATGAGATCGACGACGATGTGGACGACGACGCCGCGGTGGGCCGCCTCGGCGGTGACGGCGTCGAGCTGGGTGTTGTTGCCGTCGACGAGCACGATCCAGGTCCGGGCGTGGGTCGGGTCGCGCCGTTCGGCCTCGTCGAACCCGGCCGCCACCACCGTGGCGATGTCGTCGACGACCGAGGCCGTCACCCACTTTCCGGTGGCCTTCGGCCCGTCGGGCCCGGTCACCCCGGGCGGGGGCAGCACGTCAGCCGGGGTACGCACGACCGGGACGACGTCGTGGACCGCGGCCAACTCCGCCATCCGTTTCCGCCCGTTCTTCTCCCCGGGCGACAGCCGTGTCGCCAGCTTCCGCCCCGCGGCGGCCGCCTTCGCGGTGGCCGGGCGCAGCCCCTCCGGCCGCATCACCACACCTTTCCCGTCGAACTGCAACACCAACAGCAGCCCGTCGGGCACCGGCCCGCACACCGGGGCCGTGTAGAAACCGGCCACGTCGACCGCCACCGACCGGGCCAGCTCGACAAGCTGGCGCTTACCGACCCTCACCCCGGGCGACCGCGGCGACCGCGGCGACCGCGGCGACCGCGGCGTCGAACGACCCCCGCGCGGCCTCCAGCGCCACCAGCCGGCGCAGCCCGTGCGAGTGCAGCCCCACCGGCAGGTTCAACACCCCGTCCGCCGGGTGCAGGTTGGCCGCCCCGGCGCCCGATAGGCCAGCCTGCTCACCGCCACCCGGCCGAACACCGTCGACAGCGCCCGCCGATGCGCCTTCTCCACCCGGGTACGGACCACCCCGTCCACCCCCGCCGGCGGTTCGGCCAGCCGCACCTCCCGCGCCGACCGCAGATCAAGATGGTCCTGGAACAGCGACCGCAGCAGCTCCCGGCCCCGGCCCTCCAACCACACCTCAAGACCCTCATGGGTCAGGCCCGCGGTCTCCGCCCCCGCAAGCCCCGCCCGCAACGCCCCGTACAGCTCGTCCGACCCGGCGAACGCACCCGCCGACACCCTCTCCGAGCCAACCTCATACCCTGACACCCAGGCTCCTTGCTCACGTCACGTTCTGGCTTCGACACCCGCGAACGTAGTGGCAAGGAGCCCTTTCACGATCAACCCAAACCCAGGGAACCGAGATCATCCAGCCAACGATCTCACTCTGAAGGATCTACACCCATCATTTTTCGGCCGATCTGTGCGGTCTTCACGTTGTTCCAGACCCACTCGTCCGGGTTGGTGTCGGGGGCATAAGGCGAGAGAAAGAAAATCCGGAGCCTACCGTCNGTTCCTGCGACGAACCGACGGACAGCCTTCGAATCGTGGTAACTGACGTTGTCGACGATGAGGAAGACCTTTCCACCGTCGTCTTGGAGCAGCTTCCGGCAGAATTCTATGAAGACCTTGGAGTCGACGGACCCGCCCTGCTGGAGCATGAAATGAAGCTTTCCCTGGGCGCTGACCGCGGAGAGCATGAGAACCGATTTCCGGTCTCCNGTTCGGCTGATCACCGGGGTTTCACCGACGGGAGCCCAAGTCGCGCCGCCGTGGTGGTCGGTGCGGACCGAGGCCTCGTCCCCGAAGTAGACTGTGGCTCCGACCTGCCTCGCCTCAGCACGGATCTTCGGGAACTGTTCGGTCTTCCAGCGCATCACCTTTGCTTCGTCGCGCTGGGTCGCCTGCGTGGTGGGCCGTTGCGGGGACATTCCCCAGCGCCGCAGCATCCTTCCGACCGCCTGTTCAGTGATACTGATTCCGAACAGCCGTGCGATGAGGTCTCGTACAAGCCAGCGGGTCCACAGTTGGAAGTCGAACTGCATCTGGTCCGGGGTTTTGGTGCAGAGGATCGTGTAGATTTGGTCGGCCTGCTGGTCCGTCATTTTCTTTGGCCTTCCAGGAATCGGCTTGGCTCGCAGCGCCTCAATCCCGCCGTCGCGGTACTGCTGCGCCCACGAGAACACCGCCGCCCGGCTGAAGCCCAGTGCTTTTGCCAACTCGTCGGCGTTGGCGCCGTCGTCAACAATCTGGCGCGCCACGCGAATCCTGATTGTTTCCAGTGTTCCGTGGTCAATTTTCCGACCGTCGGGCTTCCGCATGCAATGATTAAATCATGCCGAGTTGCACTTTGTCCAGATACTTTCATTCCCATTAGTG
>NZ_JDWE01000136.1:0-2833 GCF_000685765.2 Frankia sp. BMG5.23 | reverse complement strand
CTGCTGGAGTTGGCCCGTCTGACGGATGCGCTGCTGGTGGACGCCGACGGTGTCTACGATCTCGCGGACATCAACGACCGCCTCCTGCTCGGGCTGAAGGGCAGTATGTCCGAGTGTGAGCTGCACCTGCTGACGGGCCGGCTGCAGGGCGCGAAACGGGCCGCGGCCGAACGCGGCGAGCTGCGTTTCCCGCTGCCGGTCGGCTACGTCTACGACGACGAGGGTGTCTGCGTGATCGACCCGGATCAGGAGGTGCAGGGGGCCATCCGGGACGTCTTCGCCGCGTTCGCCGCGGGCGGCTCGGCGTTCCAGGTGGTGGCCGCGTTCGTTCGGCGGCGGTTCCCGCTGCGGGCCTATGGGGGGATCTGGGCCGGGCAGTTGCGATGGGGCCGGCTGACGCACTCCNGGGCGCTGGGGGTGTTGTCCAACCCGTGCTATGCGGGCACCTACGTCTACGGCCGGTACGCCACCTGCCGGACGGTGCGCCCGGACGGCACCGTGCACACCGGGGTGCGGCTGCGCCCGCGCGAGCAGTGGCCCGTGGTGCGCCACGGCCACCACGAGAGCTACATCAGCTGGGAGGAGTATGTGGCCATCGAGGCGAGGCTTTCGGCCAACTGCACCCACNANGGGGCCCGCCNGGNGCGGGAGGGCCTGGCCCTGTGCCAGGGGATCATGTTCTGTGGGTTGTGCGGGCGGCCGATGACGACCCGCTACCCACAGGGGCGGGCGGCCTACGGCTGCTCGTCGTCGCGCGCCGACCACGAGGCCACGCCCACCTGCCGGTCGATCCGCGCCGACGTCGTCGACGACGCGGTGGCCGGCCTGCTACTGGCCACGGTGTCGCCGGGGCAGATCGAACAAGCCCTGGCCGCCGCGGACGAGGTCACCGCCCGACAGTCCCGTTCCCACCGCGCGGCCGAGCTGGCCGTGGGACGCGCCCGCTACGACGCCGACCGCGCCGCTGGCGTTGGGCGCGGTGGAGCCGGAGAACCGGCTGGTCGCCCGCACCCTGGAGACCCGCTGGGAAGCGAGACTGTCCGCCTTGGCCGAAGCCGAGGCCGCCCTGGCCGCTGTCCGGGAGCGCAGGCCGGCGCTGCCGGACCGGGACGGCCTGCGCGCNCTGGCCGCGGACCTGCCNGGACTCTGGCACNNCCCGNACACCCGGGACCGGGACCGCAAGCGGCTGCTGCGCACCCTCATCTCGGANGTCACCCTGCTGCCCGAGACCGACCGGGCCCGCGCCCGGCTTGGGGTGCGCTGGCACACCGGCGCCACCGACGAACTCGCCCTGCGCAGACCGGCCACCTCGCCACAGGTGCGCAGGACCTCGGCCGCGGCCCGCCAGCTGATCGCCCGGCTCGGNCCGGACCATTCCGACGCCGAGATCGTCACCGCACTCGCCGATGCCGGGCTGACCACCGGGACCGGCCGTCCCTACGGCATCGCGGCCGTCGGCTGGGTCCGCCACACCTACAAGATCCCCGGGCGGTGTCCGTTCCGGGACGGGGAGATCTCCGTCGACCAGGTCGCGGCGANCCTCGGGATCACCGCCAACGCCGTCTACTACTGGCTCACCCACGACCGGCTGGCCGGCCGCAAGGANNNCTCCGGACGCTGGTGCATCCCCTGGAACGCCCAGGTCGAGGCCGCCTGNCGCCGCCAGATCGACGCCTCCGGCCACCTCATCCCCCGCACCCCCGGCCCCCGTGAGGTCCTGCCCGGCGACGTCACCGTCCACGAGGCCGCCACCCGGCTCGGCGTGCCCGACGACGTCGTCTACTACCGCATCCGTATCGGCCAGCTGACCGCGCGGCGCACCCCGAGCGGGTGCCTGAGCCTCCCGTGGAACCCGCAGGCCGAGGCCGCCTGCCGCACGCGGATCGCACATCCCGGATCCGGCCCGACCGGCCCGGGCAGCCGGCCCCTCCCGCACGCCGCCACCGCACACGGAGACATCAGCGTCCAGCAGGCCGCCACCAGGCTCGGTATCCCCACCGCGCAGGTCTACTACTGGATCCGCCGCGGCTACCTGACCGCCTACCGCCTCAACGCTGGCCGGGTCGCCATCCCCTGGAACGACCAGGTGGAAACCGCCTGCCTCCACCGCGCCGCCCGCACCGTGAAAGTCAACTCCACAACCCAAACGATCACAGCGAGATGAACAGTATGAAGGCACCACGTTCACCGACGCCGGCATCACCACCGTCAAGATCCCACCCCGAACCCTGCGGGCGAACGCCTACGCGGAACGGTTCATCCGCACGGTCCGGACCGAGGTCACCGACCGGATGCTGATCTTCGGTGAGCGGCACCTTCGCGTTGCCCTGGCCGAGTACGCACGGAACTACAACAGACGACGACCCCATCGTGGCCGCGACCTTCAACCACCACAGCCCGATCACCCCGTCGCGGACCTGACCCAGGAACGGATCAAGCGCCGGCCCGTCCTCGGCGGCTTGATCAACGAATATGAACGAGCCGCCTAAAACCCCCGGTCAACGCGGGTGCCCGAGTTTTGACACCCCGACGTGGTCCTGAACCATCCGCGAGAATTGCTTCTTTACACGCGGGCTGACCGTAGCACTCCGCTGCGGGAGTCGAGGCGAAATTCTGCATAATACCCCGCATTGATGGCCGGTAAGTATTCGGCGATGGCGTGGAGGGGCTGGTTCCGCCGTGTGGCGGTGTCGTGGCTGTGGCGGGAGTCGGGCGGAGTGTCCGCGGGATGCTGGTGGGGGGTTGTGGGCTCTTCGTGATACGTCGGGTGTAGTTCCTGATACCGAGGACGCTGGTGATGTGTCCTGGGTGGTGTGTCTGTTCTGTCTGTCAC
>NZ_JDWE01000135.1:0-3016 GCF_000685765.2 Frankia sp. BMG5.23 | reverse complement strand
CCCGACCGGCGAACACCAACTGCCCCTCCCCCGTCCACCGCCCCAAATCCCCCGTCCGATACATCCGCTCCCCAGACCCGGAAAACGGACACGCCACAAACCGCTCCCCCGTCAACCCAGGCCGGCCAAAATACCCACGCGCCAACCCCACACCCGCCACATACANCTCACCCGTCACCCCCGGCGGCACCGGCNGCAAAAANCNATCCAACACAAACACCCGNGTGTTATCCATCGGACGGCCAATCGGCACCACCGAGGCAACCTCATCCCCCGGCCGCACCTCAAACACCGTCGCACACACCGTCACCTCCGTCGGCCCATACAACTGCCGCACCACCACCCCCGGACACGCCTCCACCACCCGCACCACCGCCGCCGCACTCACCACATCCCCACCCGTCACCACCTCACGCACCCCCACAAAACNCCCCGGCGCCTCCTCCGCCACCGCCGCAAACAACCCCGCCGTCACATGCACCACCGTCGGCCCAAAATCCGAAATCAACCCCTTCAGCACCCCAGCNTCNACCCGCCCGGCCGGCGCCACCACCACCTGACCCCCCGACAACAACGCCACCCACAACTCCCACGTCGACGCGTCAAACGCATGCGACGCATGAAACAACACCCGCCCATGAACCTCCCGCGACCAACACCGATCCGCCGCCAACCCGACCACACCCGCATGCGTCACCGCCACACCCTTCGGCACCCCCGTCGACCCCGACGTATACATCACATACGCCACATCATCCGCACCCACCCGCACCGCCGGCGGCCCACACTCCCCCTCCCCATCCACCCAGCCACCCGCCCACACCACCCCGACAGACCCCGGCAGATCAGACACCCCCACATCAGCCACCACCACCCGCACCCCCGCCTCAGCCAGCACCCGCCCCACCCGCACCACCGGCCACTCCACATCCACCGGCACATACGCCGCCCCCACCTTCACCACCCCCACCAACACCGCCACCAACTCCACCGACCGCTCCATCACCACCCCAACCCGATCACCAGACCGCACCCCAGCCGCCACCAAATCCCGCGCCACCCGATTCGCCGCCGTGTCCAGGCGCGCGTAGGTCAGCGTGACGTACCGGTCCTGCGCAACCCAGTTCGCCGCCGTGTCCGGGTGCGTGTGGGTCAGCGTGACGTACCGGTCCAGCACTGCCACCGCGTCGGGACACTCGGCCACCCGGGCGGCGAACGCCCCGGTCAGCGTGCCGTCGGCCACCGCGGCCCCGGTGTCGTTCCACTCCTGGAGGACCCGGTGACGCTCGTCCGCACCCAGCACGGGCACCTGGCTGACCCGCAGCGTGGGATCGGCGGCGACGCGCTCCAGCACGCCCAGCAGACGTTCGGCCAGCCTCCGCACCGTCGAACGGTCGAACAGGTCGGCGGAGTAGCGCACCACGCCCTCGATGCCGGCCGGTGTCCCGGCGGCGGTCCTGCGTTCCTCCAGGCTGAAGGACAGATCGAACTCGACGGCGTCCCCGTCACCCTGGACCGGCCGCACAGTCAGTCCCGGCAGTTCCCACGGCGTGTCCAGCGGCACGTTCTGAAAGGCCAGCAGGACCTGGAAGACGGGGTGACGGGCGCGGCCACGGAACTCCTCGGCCAGCCGCTCGAACGGCACGTCCTGGTGGGCGTAGGCGGCCAGGTTCCGCTCCCGCACCCGGGCCAGCAGTTCCTCGAACGAGGGGTCGCCGCTGACGTCGGTACGCAGCAGCAGGGTGTTGACGAAGAAGCCGATCAGGTCGTCCAGCGCGGTGTCACCGCGGCCGGCGACCGGCGCCCCGATGGGGATGTCGGTGCCCGCGCCGAGCCGGGACAGCAGCACCGCGATCGCCGACTGGACCACCATGAACAGCGTTCCCCGGCCGCCGCGCACGAGGTCGGTGAGCCGGGCGTGCACCGCGGGGCTGATCCGGATCGGCACCTCACCACCGGTGAAGCTCGCCACGGCCGGGCGCGGCCGGTCGGCGGGCAGGGCGAGCTCGGCGGGCAGGTCGGCCAGTGCCTCGCGCCAGTAGGCCAGTTGCTCGCTGATCAGGCTGTCCGGGTCGGACTCGTCGCCCAGCAGGTCACGCTGCCACATGGCGAAATCGGCGTACTGCACCGGAAGCGGCTCCCACGACGGGGCCTGCCCGCGGGACCGCGCCGCGTAGGCCGTGGGCAGGTCCCTGGCCAGCACGCTCATGGACCAGGCGTCGGTCGCGACGTGGTGGATGACCAGCGACAGCACGTGCTCCCGCTCGGACAGCGCGAACAGCCGGGCCCGCAACGGCGGCTCACGCCCGACGTCGAAGCCGCGGCCCGCCTCGGCCGCCAGCAGACCGGGCAGCTCCTCCGCCGCGGCGAAGACGATCACGAGTTCGGGGTCCTCCCGCAGGATCTGCTGGCGGGGGACACCGTCGGTGTCGGGGAGCACGGTGCGCAGGGCCTCGTGCCGCCGCACGACATCGGTCAGCGCCGCCTGTAACGCCGATCGGTCGAGGTCTCCGCTCAGGTTAAGCGCGTACGGCGTGTTGTAGACCGCGCTGCCCTCCTGGAGCCGGTTGAGGAACCACATCCGGGCCTGGCCGTACGACAGCGGGATCACGTCGGGCCTGGGCCTCGGGACCAACGCGGCGCGGGCCGCGCCGCCCTCGCCGACCAGCCCGGCGACACCGGCCGGGGTGGGCTCGGCGAACAGCGCGCGGATGTCCATCCCGACGTTCAGCTCGGCCTGCACGCGAGCGATCAGCCGCATGGCCAGCAGCGAGTCGCCGCCGAGGTCGAAGAAGCCGTCGTCGGCCCCGACCCGCGCCAGGTCCAGGACCTCGGCGAACAGGGCGCACAACCGCTCCTCGACCGCGGTGCGCGGCCCCCGCCCGGTCGCCAGAGCACCGAAGTCGGGGGCGGGCAACGCCGCGCGGTCCAGCTTGCCGTTGGCGGTCAGCGGCAGCTCCGCCACCTCGACCACCACCGCGGGGACCATGTACTCGGGCAGCCGCCCGGCCACGAA
>NZ_JDWE01000134.1:0-3060 GCF_000685765.2 Frankia sp. BMG5.23 | reverse complement strand
CCGGGCCCGGATCCTCACACCACCACCGGCCCCAGCCCCCCGCACCCCGTCTCACACCGTCTACCTGCACAAACAGACTTTGCGGGTCACCCTGCACGAGGCCGACCAACATGGATTGGTCTGTTTCATCACGCCATCGGGCTTTTCCACTGGCCCTGGCGGCCGTGGCCTGCGCGACTATCTCCGTCGCACCTGTCACGAAGGATGGGTTATCAACCTCTCTCCCGAGGGACAGCGCGCGGATGTTGCCACCCGCGTCTTTCCAGCAGTCGCGCAGCCATTGGGTATCTATATCTTCGTACGCCGCGCGGGGAGCTCTCCGGACGGCTCGACCCGGATCCACTACCGCTCGATCTCGGGCCGACGCGAGGAGAAGTTCAGACAGCTGGCCCATGTGGAGATTGACGACGGCGGCTGGAGGGATACGCATCGCGAGCGATCTCGTCCGTTCACGCCGACTACGCAATCGGCGTGGGAGGACTTTCCAGAGATTTCCGATATATATCCGTGGGGAAGTCCTGGAGTAAAGGCAAACCGCTCCTGGGTGGCTGCTCCCAGCGCGGAGATCCTGCGTCGCAGGTGGGCGCGTTTGGTCCGCGAGGACGACCCGGACGCGAAAGAGGAGCTTTTCAAGGAGACTCGGGACCGCACGCTGCTACGTGCGGTGTCGCCGCTCCCCGGATACTCTGGACCTCGAGTGCCTATCGGGCGGGAGAGTAGCCTGACCCCACCTGTGATCCGGGTCGGGTTCCGCAGCTTCGATCGACAGTGGCTGATTGCCGACCCCCGTGTGCTGGATTTCGCCCGACCAGACCTGTGGGCCTCACTTCACGACGACCAGATCTTCCTCAACCAACAGTCCTCGCATGAGATCGAAAGCGGACCGGCGGTTGTGGCGACCGCATTACTTCCAGACACCCACCATTTTAATGGGCGGGGTGGAAGAATTCTGCCGCTACTGCAACCGGATGGCTCAGCCAACGTTCCAGGCGGACTGCTATCCTATCTTGCCAGCGCATTCGGACTGGAGAAGGTTACCGTCTTGGATCTGGCTGCTTATACAGTCGCAGTCGCGGGGCACTCGGCCTTCACCGAGCAGTTCGCGGAAGAACTGCTCACGCCCGGCGTTCGACTTCCTGTCACACGGAACCTCGAGAGCTGGCGAAAGGCGTTGTCGATCGGAGCCGAGATCCTGTGGGCTTCGACCTACGGCGAAAGGTGTGCAGATCCGGATGCTGGTCGTCCCACCCGCGACGTCAGGTTCAAGAGCGGGGATCCACGTCAGGTCCGATACTTGACCAATATCCGGAAACAGATCCCAGAGAATTTTCACCACGACCCAACAACAAACACTCTACATGTTGGCGCAGGGTCTTTTGGGAACGTTCCAGAGGAGGTATTGACCTTCAACGTCGGCGCGATGCCAGTAGTTAGGAAATGGTTTGGATATCGCAAGTTTTCCCCCAACAGCAAGAAGACGAGCCCGCTCGACGATATTCACGTCGACAGCTGGCCCCGTGAGTGGGCCGCAGAACTCGTCGAGCTCCTGTCGGCCCTACGCCGCCTCGTGGATCTGGCACCGGCGCAGCGCGATCTTTTGGCCGAGGTTCTGGCGGGTCCCATGGTGACCCAGCAGGATCTCGCGGTTGCGGGAGTGCTCCCTGTGCGTCCCGCCGCACGGAAGCCGCGGTATGAAAACCCGGTCGGGCTGTTCGTGGACGGAGACGCCTGACCGACGCTGACGGGCGGAACTGCGACGAGGCGAGGTCCGGTTCAGGACAGGACAAGCCGGACCGCCTGGTCGCGCGAGATCGTGCCCTGTGCAAGCTGGCGCAGGGCACGCGGCGCCTGCTGCCAGGTCCGCCTGGATCCGGCGGCGGCCTCCAAGACGTCCGCGAACGACACGACCGCGGCGAGGCGGGCCTCGGCTTCCTCCTGCCGGGCGCGATGGAAGATAGCCGCGCCGAGCATGGTCACCGACAGCGCCCCACCGGTGTCCGTGATCAGCTTCAGCCATCTCAGCGTGGGCACCTCGGCGGCCAAGACCTGGGCGGCCAAGCCACGTGCCTCGACCGACGCCAGCTCGCCATCCGGCGATGGCAGGTCCGCGACCATGAGTTCAGCCAGTATTCGATGCTGTGATTCCGTGAGCTCGATGTGCGGGATCGACATGGGACCATACCTAGCACATGCGGCGGAAAACGTAAAACCGACATCCCCCGAAAGGGTCAGGGAATCATGTAACCTTAATATAATGCACGCAATCATTCGATCTACATCTGCAACATAACCGTCTTCCATGGAGAACGAGAAGGCCATTCTTGATAGTTTTGATATTTGTTGACTAGTACTCTAACCGCGCGATGGAAACACCAAGCGTCTGCCATCCGAGGTCGCCATGGTGGCGCCTTCTACTCAACGTAGCCAATCAAGTGGGGCCATATTTCGATTCCTTGAAATTCAGGTGTCGCACGGTCACACCAGCCAATCCCCTTATCCGATCTGCCTGGCGTTCGTGTTGCCGACGTAGCCGGCCCGGCGGATCTTCGCGCGGGTGGGTTCGATGGACACGGTCGGGCCGTTGACCTGCAGGTTTAGGCTCGCACTAGTGCCGGTTGGGTGCACTCATCAATGAGCCATTTCAAAGTTGGTTTTCCTAAAGGCCCTCGGTGGCGAGGACGAGGGCGGCCTGGGCGAAGGTGCCGACGCGGCGTGGGCAGCCACGGAAACGGTCGAATATGTGCCAGTTCTTGAGGACCGCGAATCCTCGTTCGCCTTGTGAGCGGGTGGTGGCGTGGGTCCGGTTGGCCTCCTTGTCACGGTCGGGGAGGTCGTTGTTCTTGGGTTTCTTGATCGGGACGAGGAGGCGGTCGCCCTCGCCGCCGACGTAGCCCTTGTCCGCGTAGAGGTAGAGCTCCGAGCGGTCGATCAGATCGAGAATGTCGTGCATCCGGGCCGCGGTGAGGTCATGGACGGAGCCGGGAAGCCCTTCGGAGATCCAGATCAGCCGGCCGTAGGGGTCGGTGAGGCCCTGCAGGTTGATGCCGTGGTACTTGTGCT
>NZ_JDWE01000133.1:0-3080 GCF_000685765.2 Frankia sp. BMG5.23 | reverse complement strand
AGAACAGACACACCACCCAGGACACATCACCAGCGTCCTCGGTATCAGGAACTACACCCGACGTATCACGAAGAGCCCACAACCCCCCACCAGCATCCCGCGGACACTCCGCCCGACTCCCGCCACAGCCACGACACCGCCACACGGCGGAACCAGCCCCTCCACGCCATCGCCGAATACTTACGAGAGTATAAAGATTACCCGCGAGCTCGTGACCGCGTTCGGCGACGCGCTGGCAGTCCTCATTCTGACCGACACCGAGGCCGGCCCGGATCCGGCCCACGCGATCAAGGCGGGTGCCCGGGGCTATCTGACCCGGGCCTCGGCGGTGTCGATACTCTGTCACGCGGTCCATTGCGTAGCCGCCCGCGGAATGGTCTTCGAACCGGCGGGTGTCGGGCAGATACTGCTCGCCTCGCGGCTGCCGGGCGAGGGGATCGATGTCAGCGAACTGCTTTCGGAGCGCGAGCAGACAGTCTTCTATCTGCTCGCAAACGGCCTCAGCAACTCGGAGATAGCGGCGGAACTCTCAGTCGCCGCGTCGACCGTGAAGAAACACGTCAGCGCGGTCCTCCGCAAGCTCGACCTCAGAGATCGCCAGCAGGCTGCGGTCGTCGGGAACCGGAGCCGAGACGACCCGAGCAGAAACGTGCCCGGCTCCGGTGCACTTCCCGCCGGTCGGGTCGGTCTCGGCCGCCAACCGAGGGCGTTGCTGAGCGAGGTCGCGTCCTCCCGGCCGTCCTTTGATGTCGCGAGATCGACCGTCGGGATGTCGAGTGGCTACTCACTGACCGCCGCTCGAGGCTGATCACGCGGTCGAGGGTACCCGGCGCGGTGCGTCCGGGCGCCTGCGGCGAATAACGGAGCGACTGTCCCGCGTCAGAAGTTCGACGGGTAAGTACTATTCTGTTGCCGTGGGTGTTCGGGGGCCTGCGCTGGAGGCGTATGCGGCGGAGGACGTCGAGGGGGCACTGGCGAGCATCACGGACGAGCTCCCACTGCCGGCCGATCGGCATGCGAGGGCCTGCGGTCTGTTCACGGCCCTCGATCAGGACCGCTTCGACACCCGGCCGATCAAGAAGCTTGCGTCCAGCTGCTGGTTGACGACGCGCTGCGGGCCGCGTTTTGGGGCGATCCCGCTGAGATCGGGGATCCAGGTCACCCCGCGGTCCGGCGCAGCGCTGGAGGCCGGCGAACGGCGGACGCCGAGCAGGGGCCATCCGCGTTCCAGGGCGGGCGCGAGGTCCTTGGTGGCGCTGTCCCCGATCACCAGTGCGACGCGGAGCGCTGAGGCGGCCAGGGCTTCTTCCGCGGCCGCGTAGGACGCCGGATCGGGTTTCGCCGCGCCGATGTCCGCCGACACGAACACGCGATCCGCCAGGACGTCCAGACCGGACAGGCGAAGCTTGCGGCGTTGGACTTCGCCGTCGCCGTTGGTGACGACCCAGATTTCGTGGTCGATGCCGAGCCTGCGCAGCGCCTCGGGCACGTCCGGGTAGGGCGTGGCGAACTCCGCCCGCAGTGACCGATACTCCTCGGCCAGGGTGTTGGCGTCATCGTAGGGTGCCCGCACCTGCCGCTGGTACCGGATGATCCACGCCGCGAATCCAGGCGGCCCTGCGGCAAGGTCGGGGTCGAGCCAGAGGCCCTCCCAGCTGCTGATCCCCACCTGCCGGCAGTAGCCATGGTGGGGGCCCGCGCCCCACCGCTCGCGCGCCTCGCCGCGCAGCCGGGCCGCCATCGCCGGATCTGGTGGCCATAGGTGGTCAGTCAATGGCATGAGGTGACGTATCGTCGTCAATAAATACCCGAATCATTACGATGAGTATCGTATAGCTATGCAGAGTGTGCCTCCGGGGAGGCTCGGACAGCATCCACGCAGAACCGGGCGAAGGCGAGCCTGGTCGTGTCGGCTCGGGTACCTGCGCTTATCACGCCCAGTGACCGACCCCGGCCGGTAGCGGCTCGGGCGCTGGCCGGGGGCGGTGCCTGATGGCCGTTGATGGCGCCGCCGTGATGGACGCTCCGGCTGGAGCACAGTCAGCAGCAGGAAGTGACGTGGCGGTCACCCTCGTCACGGTGATCATGGTTGTGGTTGTCGGGCTCACGTTCGCCTTCGGGTTCGGCAACGTGTTCCAGCTCGGGTTGCGTCTGGGAGTGCCGGTCTGGGTCGCGCCGCTGGTGGCTCCGGCGGTCGACTTGTCCGTGGTGGGCCTTTTGCTGGGCACGCGGCAGCTGGCGCTACAGGGCGCTCCGGCGGAGCTGCTGCGTCCGGCGCGGCGGCTGCTGGTGTTCTCCAGCGTTATCTGAAGCTGTCGTAACACTGTCCTCGGCGTTCGGGACGGGCGTTCGAGGCCCGATGATCTGCCTTGTGGACATGGTTATCTCCACCTCGTCCAGCACGTGGATGAGGTGGAGGAGGAGCGGATGCATGTCCAGCGGGTGGCCTTGCCCGGTTCCCGGGTGGATTCGTGGACTGTCCTGGGTGTCGACGACGCTCCGGTCGAACCGGTCGAGCGGTATCTGGCCTATCTCAGCGATATCGAGCGGTCTCCGAACACGGTCAAGGCCTACGCCCATGATCTGAAGGACTACTGGGTCTTTCTGGGGTGGCGGGGGCTGGACTGGCGGGAGGTGCGGCTGGAGGACATCGGCGAGTTCGTGGCCTGGTTGCGGCTGTCGCCGGCGGGCCGGGACGGGCGGGTGGCGGTGCTGCCGTCGGTGGAGCCGGCGGTGTCGGCGTCGACGGTGAACCGGAAGCTGTCGGCGTTGGCCGCGTTCTACGCCTACCAGGTGCGCCATGGCGTGGATCTGGGCGAGTTGCTGACGACGTGGGGGCCGCGGTCAGGGTGACCCGCAAAGTCATTGATGCAGGTCAGCGGGGTTGTCGAGAGTGAGGATGGCCAGGAGCAGGGCGTTGTCGTGTCGGATTCTGCGGATGGTCGGGGCGATGCGGTTATGGCCAGCGAGGCGAATCAGCCCGATGATCAGGTTACGGAGTGTGGTCATGATGCGGGGCAGTGGGCCGGTCCGAACCCGCGAGGCATCCTCACGGAACGTCACATCGCGCACCCAGTGGA
>NZ_JDWE01000132.1:0-3088 GCF_000685765.2 Frankia sp. BMG5.23 | reverse complement strand
CCAGTTCCCGGTGGGCTGTGTAGAGCGCGCGGAACCGGTCGAGCCAGGCCTTCTCCCAGTACTCCAGCTGGACCGGGTTCGACAGCCTCGCCCGCGGGAAGTAGCGGCGAAGGTGGGCGACGCGGTAGAGGTTGACGAGGCCGGCGCGGCGGCGGCCGACGGAGACGTAGACCGCGTAGAAGTCGGAGGACAATACCCGCTCGCCGCCGCCGGGGGCGGTGAGCGTGCCGTCCGCCTGCTCGGTGAGGCCGAGGTGGCCGGTGAGCACCGAACTGGCCCGGGTCTGGTCGATCACGAAGCACACCGTGTCCTCGCCGAGGGAGACCCACAGCCACCAGCGCTGCGGCTTCCCGCCGCCGTTCGGGGTGAACACCTTCCAGCTCGTCTCGTCGGCGTGCAGGTGCCACGATGCCTGGGACCGTTGGCGGATCGCCTCGACCAGCGGGGCGAGCAGCACGCCGGCCTGGGCGCACGCACCCACCAGGGTCGGGGCCGCCAGCACCGCGCCGTGCCGGGCCAGGCCCGCCACCAGCGAGTTCAGGGACCGGCCCGCGCCGTAGCGCTCGACGAGCAGCAGCGCGAGCGACCGGTTCGTCCACAGCCCCTTGCCGAGTGCCCGCGGTTCGCCCGGCGCCATGACCGTCGCCGGGCCGTAGCAGGCGCAGGCCCGCCGGTAGCGGCGTCGTCGGGTCGTCCGCCGTACGACCCGCACGACCCACTCGAGCCGCCAGGAGACGTCCTCGCCGTTGGCGGTGAACGGCGCCCCGCAGCACGGGCACGCGTAGCCGCGCTCGGGGAAGTCCCACGTGCCGCCGTCGTCGTCGGGCAGGCCGGAGTAGTTCCGCCGGCCGGCCCGCGCGCCCGGTCCCCGCCGGGGCCGCCCGCCCGCCGACCCGCCGACCCGCGGCCCTGGCCAGCGCCGCCGTCACCGGCGGCATCGCCTTCCTGACCAGGGCCGCCGTCACCAGCCGCGCCGCCGCCGTGGGAGGCGCGGTCGCACGGCCCGTCCGGCGGCGCGCCGGGCGCGGCCCGCTCGGAGGACTCGCCGAACAGAAGATGCTGGAGCAGCGCCACCTGGGCCCGCGACTCGGCGAGCTCCGCCAAGGCCACGGCCAGCGCGCGGCGCTGCTGGGCGACCTCGACCAGCAGCGCCGACAGCCACAGCCACGCGGCCACCGCGACGTCCGGCACGGGCACCCGCCCGCCGGCCGCGTCCGGACCCCGCACAGCCTCGAGGGCCGTGCCCGTTACCCTGGAAACCAGCGCCTCCGTGCGCGACGCGGCCCTTCCCCGAGTTCCCGGCCAAAGGTTTTCGGGGGGAGGGCCGCGGCCTTTTTCCGACGCTGTCCACCCTGTCGACCCGGGCCAACCAGCCACCCACCACAAGATCCCCGGTCGCACACGGCCGTGCGCGGCGACGCCAACCAGCGACCCAGCACACCAGCCCGGCACACTCTGCCATCAGCAGCCGGGACCCCGGCCACCACGCGGACCCCAACCCGCCGTCACGCACAGCGACCCCCGCTGTCAGGCGCCGGCCACCGTCAAACCAGCAACCCCCACGATTTGCGAATACTTACAGCCTGTCGACGCTGCGAGCTCGATAGCCCCAAACCTCACCGGGTTCCATAACGAGATCATCCCGGACCGCCTTGAGAACGCGGCACCGGCACACTCCCAGGTCAGCTCTGACCACGAGGCCTGCCTCTCGGCGGCCGGCACCTGGCTTGGCCCGATGTCGGTAGGGCCTCCGCTCCCCGCCTTTGAAGTGCCAGATCCGCAGCTTCGAAGCAAATTTCCGACGTTCCAGCCAATCGACCCATATCGTCCTATATTTTGATGAATCACAGAAGCGCAGATCACCGGCTTCCCGATTTGTTATCGTTCTCGCCTCTATGACCCTGGGGGGGCGCGATGTCCGCGGCAACGGATCATTGGCTGCTGAAGGCAGTATCGGATTTTGGTCGGGCGTGTGGCACCAAACTCTCCGGAGGTGGCAGCCCGGAAGCCTCGATACGAAGCCCGCTGGAAGGGCTCCTGGCGGCAGTTGGCAGACATCACAAGCTGTCCGAACTTACCTGGCATGACGAAGTGAGGCTTCCCGAACTCGGAGTGCGGCCCGACTACGCAGTCCGGCTGAGTGGCCTGGTCACCGGATACATAGAAATCAAGAAGCCCGGCCTGTCCGTAGACCCTCAGAATTTTACCGGGCACAACAAGGAGCAATGGGAACGGCTGCGAGACCTTCCAAATCTACTTTACACCAACGGCACCGAATGGCGGCTTTTTCGGGACGGGATCCAGATAGGAGAGACCATTCACTTCACCGGAACTCTCCGGACAAGCAGGGAGCGGCTTCGGCCACCGGATCCGGCCGCCTTCGACGCACTGATCACGACGTTCCTCGTCTGGAGCCCGCCACCAATCCAGAACGTTGGCAGGCTCGTGCAGAACATCGCACCGTTGTGCCGCCTCCTCCGCGCTGCCGTCCTGGAGCAGCTCACCGCCGAAGCGAAGTCGGACGCACCGGAGAACGACGGCCACGCACGTCCCTTCACCGGCCTCCAGAACGACTGGCGGACGCTACTCTTCCCCGAGGCAGACAGCCGGACCTTCGCCGACGGATACGCCCAGACGGTAACCTTCGCGCTGCTGCTCGCACAAACGGAGGGAATTCCTCTCCTGCAGGTCGGATTTCATGATATCGGCCGGAAGCTGAACGCCGGCCACGCACTTATCGGCAGCGCGCTGCGACTGCTCACCGACAATATAAACGAGCGTTTTTCGGTGACGCTCGATCTACTGACCCGCACCATCTCCAGTGTCGATTGGCCTGCCATCCGGAACGGCAACCGGGATGCCTACTGAGCTTTAATGCGGAGAGTCATGTTGACCACAGCTCCTCCCAGGCCAGGCCGGTTTCGGCGAGGAAACCCAGGAGCACCCCGGGCCGGTACTGCAGCCGTTTCAGCCCGTGCTTGACCGCCCGGTGGACGTCGTCGAGGGTGCGGGCGGCCAGGTGCACCAGCGCGGTCCGCTTGATCTGTGACCACACCCCCTCCGCCGGGTTCAGCTCGGGGGCATAAGC
>NZ_JDWE01000131.1:0-3118 GCF_000685765.2 Frankia sp. BMG5.23 | reverse complement strand
CCGGACCCCGAACAGGCAGCCACCGCAGCAAGCGACGCCCTCATGATCGTTGACGGCAAGGAAGTGACCAACGGCCCGACCTTCAACCGGGCCGCCGGTATTTGGCGCACCCTCGCCCGCAACGAGGAGTGGGCACGGCTCGAACCCGTCCGCGACCTGGGCGAACAGGTCTCATCCGAGCGCCGTGCGCTCCCAGCAGGCCCAACCATCTAGATCGTCGCCAAAGTTCTCTACGGGTTCAAGGGCGGCCTTCGGCCGCCGCGGGGGCCTGCCGCACGCGCCGCGCCTACGGGATCGCCGCACCACGATGGGGCCCCGCCTCCCTCCGGTCGGCACCCCATCGGGGCGTCGCCCCGTGGGCGCGTCGGCCCGTCGGAGCGTCGGAGCGTCGGAGCGTCAGACCCCCGCCAGGGGGTCCGTGACGATCGGCGGTCAGGGTGCCGCTGGTCCACGCGGATGGTCGACGGGTCGAGCGAGGTCCGGCGAGGGTAATGCCGTTGCTGGTTGTTGGGGCTCCGCCCCAAACCCCGGCCCTCACTCTGGAGGAGGGGGAAGGCGCGGCACGTCCGCTGATCGCCTCCGCCGCCCGACCGACGGAGGAGATCAGCTCAGCCGGGGCTCTGTGAAAGATCAAAACCCGGGTCGGGTGGCGTGGAAGCCCCCGAACCCGGGTTTGCTCAGCCGTGGGTCAGGTCATGCCGCGAGCGGTGTCCGCTGTTCCTCCGGGTCGAGCAGGGAATCGGCGAGGGCACGGCCGATCGCGTCGCCGGTGTCGAGGGGTTCGCGTGCGACCAGCAGCCGCACCCCCGTCCGGCGCAGCAGGCCCAGGACCGCCATCCGCCCGGTTTCGGTGGCCGCGAGCCGTTCCAGCGTGTCGACCACGACCACGCCGTACGCCCCCGACCCGACCAGCCGGACGACCGCCGACCAGGCGTGCGGACCCGATCTGGCGGACCGCACCCCCGGCCCGCCAGCCGCGCGCCGTACATGCCACCGCGAACACCGCCCGCTGGTCTGCCAGGTCGCCGTAGCCGCCGGCATCCTGACGGATGAAGTGCAACGCCCGCAGCGAGCCCGCCATCACCGGCCCCCGTCCCGACGATGACCACCGGGCCAGCCGTTGATCTGCGAGTAGTACCACTGGCTCGCCGCCGACCCCGCGACCGTCAGCGAGTCCCACCAGCGCGCCGCCACGTCATACGGCATGTCACCGGCCACGCTCACCCGCACCCCGGCCGGAAGCAGCAGGGTCGGACGCATCACCGAGAACCGAGGACCCGGCATCGGAAGATGCACATCCGCCGACTCCGCCGGATGCACCTGGAGATCCACGCTCGTCACCGACCGGTTACCGCCACCGATCGGCCCATATGGCACCATGGCCATGGGTTCCACACTCCTGTTCACGCAGGATTTGGGATCAAGGCCCGGAGATTGGTGCTGGTAACACCACTCCGGGCCGCCTATTCACTTACCTTCCACCATCCATAAGACCCTGAAGATCCACACCATGCAGGCATTTCGCGCGGATGGGAATGTTTCACAGGAAACGCCCACGCCGTTTTTTGCCGGCATGGTCACCGTTTCCTGCCTCCATTCATGGAATGGCCGTTCGTGTCGTCGGACCCCATGCGGGCAGCCCCGAGGTGCGGAGCGAGCGCCAGACCAAGGGCTGGGACGGAGAGCCGGACCGAGCTGCGAGCGAGGTTCGGCGCCCAGTCGGCCCGACCGTCGGGCGGCATCCCCAGAGACTCCAACCAAGTACTACGGTCGCCACCTGTATGGATCGCCGCAGGACGTCCGCATCCACTTCGGTTCTGTGTCGCAGATCACGGTGTACTTTCGGTTCTGCGATGAAGATCCCGAAAGCGCAAATACACCCAGCCGGGGGGCATCTTTTCCGAATGATCACTAACGTCCGAGATGCCGCTTTCCAAGCCGANCCAGGGTCCAGCCGAGCGCCATGGCGGTCGTGAGGGTATTGGTGTGGTCGGGGCCGAGGGTGGCGCGTTGGCGGGTGAGGGTGTCCTCGAACAGGGTGCGTGCCGCGGCGTGCTCGCCAAGGTTGCCCAGGGNCNANCNGAGCNNNNTGGCGGTCGNGAGGGTNTNGGTGTGNTCGGGGCCGAGGGTGCGGCGTTGGTGGGCGAGTAGATCTTCGGTGCTCTGCTGGTCATGCGGGTCAGGGGATGTGTCGGTGGGTGCGGGTTCGTTTGCGGGGAAGGCCGGTTCGTGGGTTGGTGGGTTCGGTCGGTGTGTGGGGAAGTTGGGGGGTGTGGTGGGTTTAGCGCGTCCGGTGAGGGTGTGGCGGACGTGGTCGAGGAGGTGTCGGCCGGCTTTGTCGGCGTCGTGGTGGAACAGGTCGATGGAGACGACGGCGCCGAGGAGTCCTGGCCGTGGGCAGTCTTCGACCCGTACCGGGAGGAGTTTGCGTTTGAAGCCGTGAGGGTCGGCGGCGTGGGCGGCTTGCCATTCGGCATGGCCGTAGATCGAGGTCAGGTAGGCGCCGGAGAGTACGGCGAGGGTGTGTCGGGCGTGTTGGACGCCTTGTTGCATGCGGATCTGCCAGTTCGATCCGGGGACGAAGTCCCAGGCTTGGACGAGGACGCGGTAGCCGTCTGCTTCGAGCTGCCAGGAGATCCACTCCGCCCATTCGCGATCAACTGCCGTGTACGAGACGAAGAAGTCCCAGTCCGGATCGGAACCGGTCGCGTCGTCCGTGTTGCCCCCGTCGGTCACCCGGCCAGTGTGCCACCGGCACAGACCGCGTCAGGTCGTCCTACTACGGACTCCGCGGGCCCCCGAATCTGTGATATAGGACACGGTGTACTTTCGTTTGCGCGACGATACGCGGCAGTTGACACCTCGGCAGGAAGAACAGCCGCCGCGCGGGACGCTGAACGACGGCACCTGCCCGACTCCGCTGGACCGCCCCGGGGGGATCCTTATCCTCCCGCCCCGAGGCCTCCGAGGCCCTCCCACGTCCGGGGAAGGGAGAGCCGGACGTGAGAAAGACGCCCGGATACCAGGGCTCCGTCAAAGTCTGTTTTGGCTGGTCAGGGCGATGATCTGGAGGACGAGCCCAGGGTCTCTGATGGTGGCTCGGCGGGCCTGTCTGATG
>NZ_JDWE01000130.1:0-3247 GCF_000685765.2 Frankia sp. BMG5.23 | reverse complement strand
GGCTGATGCAGTTGCTCGACCGCCTCAATCAGGACGGCCGGGCGCCGGTGTGGTTTGCCGGACAGGGTATTCCCGATCGCGCCGACGGCTGGAAGATGAAACGGCAGCGGCTATCGCCGGCCTGGACGACGCGATTGCAGGATGTCCCGGTCGTGCATCTAAAGTAAATGGTCCCTGACGCATAGGGATACTCATGATAATTATATTAAAACTGATCCAAACATATGCTTGCTCTAAGCACAGTACACGCATATTCTATTAATAGAATGATGTCTGTTTTAGAGATTTTTCAATCCAATAAAATAAATTCCCAAAGTAATAGCCTTCACTCCAACTAAAAGGATTTAGCATGTTTTTCAAAAAGAAATTAACAGATAAATCAGCAACCAAGATCATAAAAGAGTTAATTGTTTATAACCCGAGAATAGAAGAAATGGCAAACCTATTTTGGTTTTCCGAACATTTAAATTTAAACGGATTTATTGCATTAAACATTTCTCTAATGAGAATGACTTCTGGGATTATTCATGGTGAAGCGGGTAATGACATAATCATCTCAGGAATAAAGGAAAACTTACTAAAAGGTTCATTTTCAGAAGATCAAAAACGAGAGCTAGATAAGCTACTGGGAACTATAGATAAAAATATAGCAGCATTCACCCCAATAAGCATACTTAGCTTGAGCGAGATAGATTTTGACACTTTGCTCCGCCCAATGGTATCTGGTTTCTTTATAAGAACAACGCCACTCCCTTCTAAAGTTTCAATAAGTGACATCAAATTAACTCAAATATTATTCGCTGAAAGAGTAAATGATGCTATTGAATATTATAAAAAAAGACTAGCCAAATACAAAGTTTAGTTTAAGTAAACCTTCATTCCAGTATCAGACTGCGGTTGATATGATCACAGTCTGGCATCATGATCCCCATACTTTGAGAAACCATTTATTACATAACAAAGTCTTGTTGGCTATAGCAAACCTATAGCCATTCTTTAATCAACTAACGAAATAAATATACGTTCACTGTCACATATGCTTATTATCTTTTTGGTCTTATCTTTATTCCATCTACACCGTCCAGAAAATATAATTGCAGCTCCCTCGAGAGATTCAGCATCAGAGATATTGAACTTGTCAATAATGGTTTTCCGCAGATTACCTAGCGGAATGCCTACATCCTTGCATTCAGCGGGATTAAGCCATTCAATATCACTATTAGAGTTATAGAGCGTTCCCCAATAAAATCTATGAGCCTTTTTGGTCAGTGGCTCAGCATCTGGAAATTTAACAAATAAGTTCTTGGCTTTATAATTAAAGCCATCGATGGGGATAATGGTATCCGACGTCGCTAACCCCGTCCCTCTGATTAAACTGTGCAGTATTTTTTCAAGTGTGACTTTGGGTACTCGTGTTTGCTCAGATTTTATGGCGTAAACTTTATTATTACCCGTCCTTGTTATATCCGACGCCACTCGGATGCCAGTCGGTTCACTGCTTACGGAAGAAGGGGAGGCAGTAACGAAACTGATTTCAATCTTGTCTGTCTCGGTCATAATCTGCTCCACCTCAGTCGCATTCCTGGCCTCCCTTTGTCGTTGAGATGAAGCTGTAGTTTCCCGGCAAGTACAGTATCGGGAACCAAAACAGGCCTTTTTTCCGTCAACACTTTTCTTTCTGTAGTACGCCTGCTTACGGCAATCAGGGCACACCAGTGAATAACGTAACAGTTCTATCGTGTTGTCGGGTAATTTTTGAAAATCTAGAATAGAATAAGGTTTGTCACTGCCACCAAACGTACAAATAATATCAAACATACCAAAATACTCCTCCTGTTAAAGTAATATTTCCGTTGAAAAAATATTACTGCCTAATATCCCAGCCAGGGCATTCACTGGTTTTTTCGCCTCAGCGCATGGCCCAGGAATAATGTGTTTCCGCATAGCGATGCAACCGGTAAAAATTTTGCTCGTCACCGCCGATAAAAATACCGTTTTCCATGATCCCCTCCGCTACCCGCTGAGTGTACTGATGTGCCGCTTCATCAATCTCCGCCCGGCTTCCCCATGCTCCCTGCTGTTTACGCCAGTTCAACCGCACAGCTTTTAGCTGACGGCACATCTGCTGGCAAATAAAGTAACAGGCCACCGCATTGCGTGCATCGCCGACGAAGACCACGTCGCTGTCGGGCCGCATCATTTCATTCCACAGATAGACATCAAAGCAGCCCAGCATCATGGCCACTCGTTTTGCCACGAAACCACCGTACCAGTAATACGCGGTACGGGGTATATTCAGACGTCGGCTCTCGGCAATGTTGCCTGTATGAAATGACAGCAGGTCAGACTCCGTGAGTTCATGGACCAGTCCCTCCAGCACCCTGTGCCAGGCAAGTGTTTCACTGTGTTCCGACAGCGCTGCAAAATGGCGGTTGACGATGCCGGCGATCTGCTGTTCCGGAACAGCAATACCAATGGCCACGGCAGGAGACAACTTATGGCACAGCTCTTCGCGCTCGACCAGGGCATTAAGCATGGCATCTGTCGTCACGTTTTGTGTAGTGGCCAGCAACGTCACGCGCTCACGCAGATCGTCAGAGAGAAACACGCCAGCACCGGCAGCGATGGCCGACGGCACTCTGACGCGGCGTGATACAGGCTTGTAGATTTCTCCTGTCTCCGGTCTGATTTTCAGACCGGCTTTCAGCCAGCGGCTGAGCTCCTGGGGCAAAATATCCGGGTTCTCCTTCAGGAAACGTGCCCGGTTCCCCCGTGCTGTTCCGTACACCACATCAATATAGTCGCTCAATAGCATGGGATATCCACAGAAGTGTTTATAAACACTATTGCTTATATCATGTGCAGCCCAGGGTAGCGAACAGTTCACACAGCCGATCTTTCGAATGCCGCAGAGCGGCATGCAGGCGCCAGCTGTCGCTAAATATTGCACTTTTATCAAATGGCGCCGGTGACGCGGCGCAGCCGCCCAGGCTTTATAGGTATCGCCTATCCTATCCCTCGCCCTGCAAGACCAGCTCTGCTAAATGCGACGCATATCTTTGTGTGCGCCATCGGAGTGGTCACAGCAAGGCGTAGCCGCAGATGTGGCGTATCTCCGCGTTAGCGGGCCGTAGGGCCGCTTACGGGCGTGTAAGAAGAACGTTCAGCAACACTTCTGACAGCGATTTAAATGCTAGTTACAACATCCATCACTAAAAGCGACACAGTTCCCCGGCCTTTGGCCGGG
>NZ_JDWE01000129.1:0-3274 GCF_000685765.2 Frankia sp. BMG5.23 | reverse complement strand
AGGATCCGGCTGTTCTCCAGCGCGAACCGCTTCCCCGGCGTGCCCGCCGCCAGCAGCACCGCCGCCGCCGACGCCGCCTGACCCATGCAGATCGTCGAGATGTCCGGCCGCACGAACTGCATCGTGTCGTAGATCGCCGTCAACGACGTGAACGACCCACCCGGCGAGTTGATGTAGATCGAGATGTCCCGGTCGGGATCCTCGGACTCCAGGAACAGCAGCTGCGCCATCACGTCGTTCGCCGACACATCATCGATCTGCACACCGAGAAAGACGATCCGCTCCTTGAGCAGCTTCGAATACGGATCCATGCCGTACTCGCCGCGGGAGGTCTTCTCGATGATGTTCGGCAGGACGTAGCGGCCCTGCGGCTGGGCGGCTGCCTGGCGGGCCTGCTCGTGCCGCATCTGCTGGTACAGCGTGTCGTGGAACATGGTGGCTGCCTCCGGGACGGATGACGACGGTTCGATCCGGTGAGCGGGGGCTCCGCTCAGCTCACCGGGCCTTCGCTGGGAACCTGGCGGGCCTGCTGGACGACGTGGTCGACGAAGCCGTAGTCCTTGGCCTCCTCGGCTGTGAACCACCGGTCCCGGTCGGAGTCGCGCTCGATCTGCTCGATCGGCTGACCGGTGTGGAAGGCGATGCGCTCCTGCATCATCCGCTTGGTGTACAGCATCTGCTCCGCCTGGATGGCGATGTCGGAGGCGGTGCCCCCGATACCACCGGACGGCTGGTGCATCATGATCCGCGCGTGCGGCAGGGAGTAGCGCTTGCCCGACGCACCGGCGCAGAGCAGGAACTGCCCCATCGACGCGGCGAGACCGAGCGAGACGGTCGCGACATCATTCTCGACGAACTGCATGGTGTCGTAGATCGCCATACCGGCGCTCACCGACCCACCCGGCGAGTTGATATAGAGGAAAATGTCGCGGGTCGGATCCTCCGCGTTGAGCAGCAGGAGTTGCGCGCAGATCGCGTTGGCGATCGAGTCCTCGACGACCGAGCCGAGGAAGACGATGCGGTTGGCCAACAGACGGTTGAACACCTGGTCGTCGAACGCGGGTCCACCCTGACCGGGTGCACGAAGGTCCGGACCCGGAACCGGCAGGCGCGGGGCTGCGATGTTACTCACGGTCAGCTCCTCGACTTCCTCACATGGGACGGCTGATTGACCGGCTCGACACTATCTGTGACACGCCCCAGTTCCCGCCCTTCCCGCCCGATGTTCGCGCTGGGCGTGAGGACGGGCCAGCCCGGCCAGCCCGGGGCCGGTGGGCGCTCATGGCCAGCCGGGTGCGGGCTGGTTCGGCGCGGCGCCGTCCGGTCACGGAAGGCGGCGATGATGAGACGAACAGCGGGGCCGGCCACGGTTCCAGGTGGGAACGGTGACCAACCCCCACGGTTCGCCTGTTATGACCCGATGGTTGCTTCGGGAGGAACGCGACCGCGCCAGCGGCGAGGCGCTGATCAGCCGTTGCCGTCGGTCTCCGCCTCGACCGGCTCGACCGGCTCGACCGTGGCGTCCCCGTCCCCGGGGGCGACGGCCTCCGCCGCGACGGTGACATCGCGGTCATGATCGGCGTCGGCATCGGTGTCCGGCTGCGAACGGGCTGGCAAAGCGAGCTCGACGGGGGTCCCCGCACCGTCGACGACCTTGGCGTTCTCCAGCAACAGGAAGAGCGCCTTGGTCCGCAGGACGTCGGCCATCAGGGCCGTGAGACCCTCGCCCTGCGCAAGCTGCTGAGCGTAGACGTCCGGCTGCACCCCGGAGCGCTGAGCGCGCAGGATGAGCTGCTCCATCAGCTCGCCCTGGTCGATCCCGATCGACTCGGCATCGATCACCGCGTCCAGGATGAACTGGGAGCGGATCGCCTTGCCGGCGGACTCGCGGACCTCCGCGTCGAACTCCTCCTCGGTCTGGCCGAGGGTCTCCAGGTAGGACGGGCGGTCCGTGCCGATGTACTCCAGCTCGCGGGAGAGGCGGTGCTCACGGGCCTCGATCTCGCCGGCGAGCAGCGAGCCGGGCACCGGCACCTCCACCCGCTCCAGGAGGCTTTCCAGCAACTTCTCCCGGGCCTGGCCGACCTGTTCGGTGCGGCGCGACTGCTCCAGGCGCGTCCGGATGTCCGCGCGCAGCTCGTCGAGGGTGTCGAACTCGCTGGCGGTGGTCGCGAAGTCGTCGTCCAGGGCCGGGAGCTCCTTCTCCTTGACCCCGCGGACCGTCGCCGTCACCTGGGCGGGCTGACCGGCTTGCTCACCGGAGAGCAGCTCCGTGGTGAAGGTGCGGGTCTCGCCGTCCGTGGCGCCGATGATCGCGTCGTCGAGACCCTCGACCAGGTTGCCGCTACCGACCTCGTAGGACAGCCCGGTCGCCTCGGCACCATCGATCGGCGTGCCGTCCGCCTCGGCGGACAGGTCGAGCGAGACGTAGTCACCCGCCTGCACGGCCCGCTCCACCGGCGTGAGCACCGCGAAACGATCACGCAGCGCGCCGAGCTGCTCCTCGACCTGCTCGTCGGTGACCTCGACGGCGTCAACGGTGATCTCAAGCTCCGAGAACTCCGGCAGAGTCACCTCGGGCCGGACATCCACCTCGGCGGTGAAGACGAGCTGGCCGCCGTCGGCGAACTCGGTGATGTCCACCTCGGGCCGGGACAGCACATCGACCTCCTCGGCCTGCACGGCCTCGGAGTAGAGCTGCGGCAGCGCCTCCTGGACGGCCTCGTCCAGGATGACACCCCGGCCTAGCCGCTGGTCCAGGATGCGCGGCGGGACCTTGCCCGGCCGGAAGCCCGAGACCCGGACCTGGCGGGCAAGCTTGCGATATGTGGCCTCGAGCGAGGGCTTGAGCTCGTCGAAGGGCACCTCGACAGTGAGCTTGACCCGGGTCGGGCTGAGGGTCTCCTTGGTGGCCTTCACGGCGCGGCGGTCTCCTGGTACGACGTTGGACAGGGGGTGACACGCCGAGGGTATCGGTCGGGGCGGGGAGACTCGAACTCCCGATCTCCTGCACCCAAAGCAGGCGCGCTAGCCACTACGCTACGCCCCGAGGCGTCGCCTGCTCATTCTACGGGGTAAGCTCGCATCGATCACCTCGCGGGTGTAGCTCAATGGCAGAGCCCCAGCCTTCCAAGCTGGCCATGCCGGTTCGATCCCGGTCACCCGCTCCACTCTGGGTCAACCGTGTCCGCGCGGAGGCGGACCTTGTCGTTCCGCCATGTCCACCGGGCGGGCCGAACCCCCCGAACCCCCCACGTACCGAACAGACCCGGCT
>NZ_JDWE01000128.1:0-2500 GCF_000685765.2 Frankia sp. BMG5.23 | reverse complement strand
TGGGGTGAAGTCGTAACAAGGTAACCGTAGGGGAACCTGCGGTTGGATCACCTCCTTACCTAAAGATATTNTGAATACGTTCCCGGGTCTTGTACACACCGCCCGTCACACCATGGGAGTGGGTTTTGCCAGAAGTAGGTAGCCTAACCGTAAGGAGGGCGCTTACCACGGCAGGATTCATGACTGGGGTGAAGTCGTAACAAGGTAGCCGTAGGGGAACCTGCGGCTGGATCACCTCCTTTCTAGAGCATGCACTGGAAGTTGAGTGTTCACGCTTATCGGTTGTTGACTGCGTAGATCTAAGTCGGGTCTATAGCTCAGTTGGTTAGAGCACCGTCTTGATAAGGCGGGGGTCGATGGTTCGAGTCCATCTAGACCCACCAAGCTTTTTAACCACTGCGTGACAGACTCAAGTGGTGGTAAGTCGGCTTGATTGGGGGATTAGCTCAGCTGGGAGAGCACCTGCTTTGCAAGCAGGGGGTCGTCGGTTCGATCCCGTCATCCTCCACCAAAAACCTTAGATCGCATCGATGTCAGTCAAAAGCGCTTTACGTCTGTAGTAAATCCCCTGTGATGAATTACAAGCTAAGTGAATGCTTTTGAATGACAGCAATGTCATGCAGTTTATGTTCTTTAACAATTTGGAAGAAGAAGTAGTACAACGGAAGCGCGTTAGAGATGGCGCGTGGAAATTGTACGGGTTGTGATTGTATCAACCAGTATTTAAGTGATCGAAAGATGACTTGGAATACGGCACAACGCTAATACTCAACCTATGAAGAATGTGTCGAAAGACGCACTCGTTATAGGGTCAAGCGAATAAGTGCATGTGGTGGATGCCTTGGCGATTACAGGCGATGAAGGACGCGATAGCCTGCGAAAAGTTGTGGGGAGCTGGCAAATAAGCATTGATCCACAAATGTCCGAATGGGGAAACCCGGCCTTTTAGGTCATCCTAGACTGAATACATAGGTCTAGCGAAGCGAACGCGGCGAACTGAAACATCTAAGTAGCTGCAGGAAAAGAAATCAACCGAGATTCCCAAAGTAGTGGCGAGCGAAATGGGACCAGCCTTCAAGATTTAGCACCGGTGTTATCAAAACGGAATGGAAAGTCCGGCCATAGTGGGTGATAGCCCCGTATGAGAAAACCCTGGTGTGGAACTAAGCTTGAGAAAAGTAGGGCGGGACACGTGAAATCCTGTCTGAAGATGGGGGGACCATCCTCCAAGGCTAAATACTCGTAATCGACCGATAGTGAACCAGTACCGTGAGGGAAAGGCGAAAAGAACCCCGGGAGGGGAGTGAAATAGATCCTGAAACCGCATGCATACAAACAGTCGGAGCCTCGTAAGGGGTGACGGCGTACCTTTTGTATAATGGGTCAGCGACTTACATTCAGTGGCGAGCTTAACCGAATAGGGAAGGCGTAGCGAAAGCGAGTCCGAATAGGGCGTTCAGTCGCTGGGTGTAGACCCGAAACCAAGTGATCTATCCATGGCCAGGTTGAAGGTGCGGTAACACGTACTGGAGGACCGAACCCACTAACGTTGAAAAGTTAGGGGATGAGCTGTGGATAGGGGTGAAAGGCTAAACAAACTTGGAAATAGCTGGTTCTCTCCGAAAACTATTTAGGTAGTGCCTCGTGTATCACCTTCGGGGGTAGAGCACTGTCATGGTTGAGGGGTCCATTGCGGATTACCTCGCCATAGCAAACTCCGAATACCGAAGAGTGCAATCACGGGAGACAGACATCGGGTGCTAACGTCCGGTGTCAAGAGGGAAACAACCCAGACCGCCAGCTAAGGTCCCTAAATATTGCTAAGTGGGAAACGAAGTGGGAAGGCTAAAACAGTCAGGAGGTTGGCTTAGAAGCAGCCACCCTTTAAAGAAAGCGTAATAGCTCACTGATCGAGTCGTCCTGCGCGGAAGATGTAACGGGGCTAAGCAATATACCGAAGCTGCGGATGCGAGCTTGCTCGCATGGTAGGAGAGCGTTCTGTAAGCCTGTGAAGGTGTCTTGTAAAGGATGCTGGAGGTATCAGAAGTGCGAATGCTGACATGAGTAGCGATAAAGGGGGTGAAAGGCCCCCTCGCCGTAAGCCCAAGGTTTCCTACGCAACGTTCATCGGCGTAGGGTGAGTCGGCCCCTAAGGCGAGGCAGAGATGCGTAGCTGATGGGAAGCAGGTTAATATTCCTGCACCGTCGTATGATGCGATGGGGGGACGGATCGCGGAAGGTTGTCCGGGTGTTGGAAGTCCCGGTCCCTGCAGTGGAGAAGGCGCTTAGGCAAATCCGGGCGCGTAATTCAAGGCTGTGGGGCGAGCGAACTTGTTCGCGAAGCAATTGGAAGTGGTTCCAAGAAAAGCCTCTAAGCTTCAGTCATACGAGACCGTACCGCAAACCGACACAGGTGGGCGAGATGAGTATTCTAAGGCGCTTGAGAGAACTCGGGAGAAGGAACTCGGCAAATTGGTACCGTAACTTCGGGATAAGGTAC
>NZ_JDWE01000127.1:0-3294 GCF_000685765.2 Frankia sp. BMG5.23 | reverse complement strand
CCCGGACTTAGGTAATACACATCCGGAAGATCAACTTTGGTCATGAGCTGCGAAAACTCCAACCAAGATCGAACTATCTAGGAAACTCCCGCTAGAGGAAATGCAGCACTTGGCCGCCGCGATGCAGGACGCGGGCCGCTACCTGGATGAGACGGTGGTGGGCTACTTCGGCCAGCAGTTCACCCGGTGCAAGGCCAACGACGGCCAGATGGGGCCGCTCCGGGCGCTGCCCCTGGTGTTGGGCGTCCTCGATGCCATCCAGTCCCGCGCCCGGGATGTCCGCCCCCAGGTGCGGCGCGCTCTCCTCAGCGTCGGGGCAGACGGGGCAGAGTTCGCGGGCTGGCTCTACCGCGACTTGCACGACGCTACGTCGGCGGCCTACTGGTACGACCGGGCGATGGAGTGGGCGCAGGAGGCCGGGGACCTGCCAATGCAGGGCTACATCCTGCTTCGTAAGTCCCAGTCCGCCTATGAGGACCGTGACGCGACGCGGGTGCTTACCCTCGCCCAGGCGGCGCGCTACGGGCCGTGGAACCTGCCGCCCCGGGTTCAGGCAGAGGTCACGCAGCAGGAGGCACGCGGTCTGGCGATGACCGGCGACCCCATCGGCGTCGTGGAGCAGAAGCTTGACGAAGCTCGCGCGCTGCTGGGGGCGGCCGACGACGACCCGGATTCCCTGGGGGCCGGGTACGACGAAGGAACCTGGTTGTTGCGGTCGGCCACCTGCTACATCGAGGCGGGAAAGCCGGGACGCGCCGCGACCCTCTACGGCGAAGTCCTGGCAACCGGCGCGCTGTCCCGCCGGGACGAGGGCTACTACAGAGCACGCCGGGCTGTCGCTCATGCGTTAGGCGGCGAGCCTGACGCCGCCGCCGAGGAAGGCCTGACCGCCCTGCGGCTGGCGACGGCCACCGGCTCCAGCCGCACCACCCGGGAGTTGACGCGGGCCGCCCAGATATTGACGCCCTGGCAGACCCGGCCCGGCCCCCGGCAACTGCGCGCCGCCCTGCTGGTCTAACCCGCCGTGAGCCAGTCCGCCACCGTGCGGATGACGAAGGCCTGCCACTCCTGGCTTTGGGGGTCGACGTAGGTGGGGTCCTCGTGGACGGCGAAGCCGTGCTGCGCGCCCTCGATCTCCACGAGCTGGTGTTCCGCCTGGAACCGGGGAGCCGCCGCCCGGGAGGCGTCCACCGAAATGAAGGTGTCCTTGGTGCCGTGGACGATCAGGGTGGGCGCGGCGATTTCGGCAACCACCTGAATCGGCCTGATCCAGAACACCTCCGCGAGCATCGCCCGGCCGTGCCGGACCGTCGGGGAGTGGTGGATGAAGCCGTCCTTGGTCAGTCGGGCGGCGGCTTCGTCGTCCAAGAAGTCGCCGTGCCAGTACGGCTTCTGGTCCACGTACCGGTTCTTGTAATCCAGCTGAGGGTTCAGGAGCACCAGCCGGGCCAGCTCCTCCGGCCGCTTGGCTGCGTAGTAGGCGGTCAAGCCGCCGCCGAAGCTGGTGCCAAGCAGGTGGATGACCTGCGCCCCGGTGTCCTCCCGCACCCGCGCCAGCGCCACCGCGATGTCGTTGAGGTGCGCCGTCAGCGTCGTCTCCTCCTGGCGGCCTTCGCTCTCCCCGTGGCCCCGGAGGTCAAAGCGCAGCGAGGCCACTCCCGCCTCCGCCAGCCCGGCGGCCAAGCGCGTGAAGAAGCCGCCCTCTTCCCGGGTTACCCCGCCGCCGTGGACCAGAACCGCGGCCCGTTCGTACGTCGCCTCCGGCGTCACGAGGGTTCCGGCCAGGTGCAGGCCGTCGAAGGTGCGGAGCGAAACGGCGGTGTCGCGCGAGGGCATGGCACTCCTTTGATGATCGGCGGCCGTCCCCTCCATCCTCCGGCCCCGAGCGCACCCAGACCAGAGGTGGCGGCGGCCGGGTGCGGTCACGGCCGCGCGTCTTCACCCGGCGGGAGGTCCCAGTCCAGCGCGCGGAGGCCGTCAGCCACCCGCCGGAGCACCACCAGGTCCGTGAAGACCTCGGCGGGCTGGGCGGGGCCGGATGAGGCCGGACGGTGGGGTAGCGGTTCGGCGTCCTCGGGGAGGACGTGGGCCGGGGCCGCCAGAGGCAGGCTGCACCAGACCACCTTGCCGCCGGAGCGGGGGCGGTAGTACGCCCACCGGGCGCTCAGGGCGTCCACCAGCAAAAGCCCGCGCCCACCTTCGGCGTCGTCTCCAGGCTTTCGCCGCACCGGCGCGGTCTGGTTGGCATCCCAGACCTCAATGACCAAATCGGCGTCCGTGCGGGTCAGGCGCATGGCGATCACGCCGCTCCGGCCTGCCGACGCCCGGCACGCGTTGGTCACGAGCTCCGAGGCCAGCAGTTCCGCCGTATCCGCAACTGCGGCCAATCCCCAGGCAGCCAACGTCGCCGTGGTGTGCTGGCGGGCCGCGCTCACCGTCTTGGCCGTGGCCTCGAACTGCCGGACCGTGGACGAGCGCGCCAGGCGTGGGCGTGCGCTCGTCGAGGTCGCCGGGGCCGTCACGACGGCTGAGCCCCGACGTCGTCGCCGGCGGCCGCGGTCGCAATCAGCCGCGCACCGGCCTCACTGATTTCTGCTTCGATTGCGCGCCGTGCAGCAATGAGCGAGGAGAGGTGATAGAGGTCGGGAACGATGACGATGGCACCGTCCGCGCGCCGGACCGCATCCAGTAGCAGCGTGAGGCCGGGGCGGATGAGCTGGCCCGGCGGCATGTTCCGGTCCACGAACACATCGGCGAGGGCCTGGCCCCCGGCGGCGGCGTGGGAACCGAGCCGATCATGCAGGCGGTCTACCTCGGCTTCGTCGTCGTCTTCCGTCCTGATGTAGCCGTACACCGTCCCGGGCATCCGCGCTCCCTCGCTGGCCGTGGTGACGACCCGGACCGGGGAGTGACCTCAACCCGGCCCGGGACGCCTACGGCAACGGTGAGCGGCACATCATGGGGGGCGCCATGCATGTCGGGTATAGCGACCATCCATATAGTCCAATATCCAATCCAGATCGGCGCCTAACCTCGCTGGGCCGAATTAAATTCAGGATTGATCTGCCGCGCCGACTTTGAGTACGTAATTGGTGTGTAGGAGCGTTCGCGCTTCGCTCAGAACTTCCAATAGGACTTCTGCCACCAGGGGAGCCTCGGCTGAATCTCCGGCCAGCCAGCCGCGTAGCTTCGCTTCCAGCTAGAGTTTCGCAGTTTTCTTGATCCAGATCAGTGTCTGGCAACGGCTGGATAATTTTCCCGATTGCTTTCGGGTGGATGATTCCCTGGTGCCTG
>NZ_JDWE01000126.1:0-3308 GCF_000685765.2 Frankia sp. BMG5.23 | reverse complement strand
CGTGCAGATCTTCGACGACGACCGTGTCGTGGGACCGGGCGAGCCGGGTCGTGAGCTTGTGCAGCCCGTTGTGGCGCTGGTTCGCGACCCGGACATGGATCGTCGCGAGCTGGGCGGCGCGCTGCCGCCGCCCAGCGCTGCCCGGCTTCGACCGGGCGTGGGCCCGCGACGCCCGGCGCAGTCGCCGTTCGGCCCGCTGGTAGTGCTTCGGGTTGGGAACGGTCTGCCCGGTCGACAGAACGGCGAGGTGCTTCACGCCGAGGTCGACGCCCACCGGGGCCGCCCGCGCGTTGCCGTCGCGACGGCCGCTTGGGAACGTCGCGGTCGACCTCGACGGTGAACGACACGAACCAGCGGCCTGCGGTCCGGGACACGGTCACGCCGAGCAGCCGCGCCCGTCCGTCGGCCAGCCGGCCGGTCAGGGCGCCCATCGGCTCGTGGACCTTCACCCGCCCGATCCGGGGCAGCTTCACGTAGGTCTCGTCAGCCGGGCCGTAGGCGCCGGTGGTGTACCGGAACGAGTCACGGGCCCTCCCGCGCTTCTTGAACCTGGGAAAGCCGACCCGCCGGCCCTTCCGCTTCCCTTGCCGGGAGTCGGTGAAGTTCTTCAACCCGCGGGCAAGCTGGTCGAGCCCGGCGCGGAACGCCTCCTTCGAGCACTCGCTCCACCAGGGGGCAACGTCGTTCTTCACCTGGTTCCAGCGCAGCCGCAGCGCGGGCAGCGTCCACGGCACCGCGGTGAGCGCGTCGCCGGTCAGGCCGTAGCTCTGCTCGGCGTCGCGCTGCGCGAGCGCCGCCTTCACCCAAGCCCAGGCCCCAGTTGTAGACGAACCGGGCCGCCCCGGCGTGGCGGGCCAGGCCGGCCAGGTGGGCGTCGTTCGGGTCGAGGGCGAACCGGTACGCCTGCAACGTCGTCATTCGGCTGCCTCGGTGGCGGCGGCGACCGCACGCGTGGCACGGTTCACGGCGGCCCGGCGACCGTACAACCGGGCGCACAGCGACGTCAGGATCTCGGTGACGTCGCCCACCAGGTCGTCGTCGACCTCGCCCGGGTCGACGACCAGCAGCCGCCGGCCCTGCGCCGACAGCGCCGCCTCGACATACTCGGCGCCGAACCGGGCAAACCGGTCCCGGTGCTCGACGACGATCGTCGCCACGTCCGGGTCGCGCAGCAGCGCAAGGAACTTCCGGCGGTGGCCATTGAGTGCCGAGCCGACCTCGGTCACGACCTTGCCGACGGGCAGGTTCTGCCCGGTCGCCCAGGCTGTCACCCGGGCGACCTGCCGGTCCAGGTCGGGACGCTGGTCCGCCGACAACACCCGGGCGTACACGGCGGTCAGCCCATCGCCCGTCGGCTGGTCAGGTTCGCCGACGAGGATCAGCCCGCCGACCCTGCGCGCCGGAACTGGGAGCTTGCCGGCCGCGTACCAACGGCGCGCGGTCACATACGCCACACCCTGCGACTCGGCCCACTCCTTGAGGTTCACATGACCATCATAGCTCACTATAGAGCGCCAATGACTACTGGACGAGCGACAGTTGACACCCTCGCGTTTGACGGACAGGATCTTGACTGCGCCCTGTACCGGCCGGCGCTGGTGGACCTTCACGTGCCCGACACCCTGGAACCGCACAAACGTCCGGGCCGGGTTGTCAGGCTGGGAGTCCCAACGGCAGCCGTCGTTGTCGACAGGCCACGTCACGGTGTCGAAGTGCCCGGCGCCCTTGAAGCGCGGGTAGCCGGGCGTCTCGCCAGCCTTCACATGGCGGAAGAACGCGGCGAACGACAGGTTGAGGCGTCGCAGGGTGGCCTACTGGGAGGAGAACGACCATCGGGCCTGAGGTGGGTCGTACGCCCGGATGTCCTTCAGCTGGGCCGACTTGGTCCCCGTACTCGACCCTGGTCTTCGACGGGTGCGCGTAGGCGCCCCGACGCTCCCGCAACGCCGCGTTGTAGAGCGCGCGGTGGTCGTTCAGCATCACGGTCAACGACGCGACCTGATGCGCCGTCGGGCGCAGCAGGAACTTGTACGTCCGCCTCACCGCGCCGCCGCCTTGCGCCACGGGCGTTCGTTCTGCGTCTCGATGTACCGGGTCACCGTCCCGGCTGACACCGCGCCGACGGTCGCCACGAAGTACGACCGGGACCACAGGGTGGGCAGCCGGGATCTGAGATGCGGGAACTCGGCGCGCAGCACGTGGGACGTGAAGCCCTTCAACTGGTTCGCAACGTACGACGGGGAGTGCTTCGGGTGAGCCTTGACGAACAGGTGCACGTGGTCCGGCTCGACCTCCAGCGCGATGACCGGCCAGTCATGCTCGGCGCACTTCTCGCGCAGCAGCGCGTCAAGCCGCTCGCGCACCCCGCCGGTGAGCACGGGACGGCGATACTTGGGGCACCACACGACGTGGTAGCCGAGGTCGTAGACCCCGCCCGCGCCCGCCGTCACCTGCCGTCCCATGCCACCGACTATACCAGCGTGGCATGTCTAGTCACTTGCGGTCCGTACCGGATTCCCCTGTCGCCTGAAGGCGACAATCCCCTCCGGACAACTCGATGGGCGGACCCGGCGAGTCTTCGGTGGATGATCTGGGCCTACATCAGGGCTGGCGGCGCGGCGGAGACGTCCCGTCCCCGCGGGGGCCTACCCGCCGAGGTGTGGGCGCTCGACTGGCACCGGCTGTGGATTATCGCCTGGTATCTCGACCAGGCGGCCGTGTGGATGCCGGAGCCGGACCGGGATGCCTTCGTGGCCTCGGTGGTGCGCCCCTGGACCCTCTGCCGCCCTGGGATCCCCCGCGGCACGGGGAACAGCCCACCCTCGGCCTCCGGCTCCACCACGGCGCGTCTCCCCCCTCGGCATCCACCGGGCCTCGACGACCCGCCACGAATGCTGTGCCCTCGATTGCCGCATACTTGATCGCCGCATACTTGATTGCTGTGTACTTGATTGCTGTGTACTCGGTTCACAGACTACACCACCGTCATCGGCGACGAAAGCCACCATCCCACCCGGGTCCGACACGTCGGCCGGTGAATGCGCAGGACCTGAGCACGGTCCACGGTCCCCTGGACCGTGCCTTGCCCCCCACAACGTGGCCACCGCGCATGGACCACCGCGCATGGGACCACCGCGCATGGGACCACCGCGCATGGGACCACCGCGCGATCATGCGGACCCGACCTCGTGAACGCTCGCGCGGGTCAGTGCTCAGGGCATCCGGGCGACACCGCCGTACCAGCTGACCTGGGCATCGGTCGGGCCGTCCGGGGTCACCTCGGCCCGCCAGCGATGGACGATCTGCAC
>NZ_JDWE01000125.1:0-3536 GCF_000685765.2 Frankia sp. BMG5.23 | reverse complement strand
ACCCGGACCTATGTGCTGGATGATCTGCTGCAGCCGGTGCCGCCGGGGGTGGTCGGTGAGCTTTATCTTGCGGGTCCGGGGCTGGCTCGTGGTTACTGGGCTCGTGCGGGGTTGACCGGTGAGCGGTTTGTGGCGTGTCCGTTTTCCGGGTCTGGGGAGCGGATGTACCGGTCGGGGGATCTGGTTCGGTGGACTGCTGCTGGTGAGTTGGTGTTTGTGGGGCGGGCGGACACGCAGCTTAAGATTCGTGGGTTTCGGGTTGAGGTGGGTGAGGTTGAGGCGGTTTTGGCGGTGTTTCCGGGGGTGACTCGGGTGGTGGTGGTGGCTCGGGAGGATCGGCCGGGTCACAGGTATCTGGTGGGTTATGTGGTGCCGGGGGATGTTGATGGTCGTGCGGTGCGGGAGTTCGCGGCGGAGCGGTTGCCGGAGTATCTGGTTCCGGCGGGGGTTGTTGCGTTGCCGGCGTTGCCGGTGACGCCTAATGGCAAGCTTGATCGTGGGGCGTTGCCGGCGCCGGATTTCGGTGGGTTGGTGACTGGGGGGGCGCCGCGTACCGCGGTCGAGGAGGTGTTGTGTTCGTTGTTTGCGGAGGTGTTGCGGCTTGATCGGGTGGGGGNCGACGACGGGTTCTTCGAGCTGGGTGGCGATTCCCTGCTCGCGATGCGGCTGATCGCNCGNNTNCNGGNNNNGCTGGACGTCGAGGTGAACATCCGNNNGCTNTTCGNCNCGCCGACGCCGGCGGGCGTCGCCCGGCTGCTCGACGGCGGCGGACGGCCCCGGGCGGCGCTGGTCCGGGCGGTCCGCCCGGCGGTGGTTCCGCTGTCGTACGGCCAGACCCGGATGTGGTTCCTCAACCGCTTCCAAGAGGGTGGGGCGGTCTACAACATGCCGTTCGCGCTGAGGCTCACCGGCGAGCTCGACGTGGCGGCCCTGCGGGCGGCGCTGGGCGACGTCGCGTTGCGACACGAGAGCCTGCGGACGGTGTTTCCCGATACCGGCGGCGTTCCCCGGCAGGAGGTGCGGGAGGGCTCTCCCGTGTTGTCGGTGGTGGAGGTGGCGGCGGAGGATGTGCCGTTGTTGCTGCGGGCGGAGGTGGGGCGGGGTTTTGATGTGGGGCGGGAGTTGCCGTGGCGGGTGTCGTTGTTCGTGGTGTCCGCGCGGGAGCATGTTCTGGTGGTGGTGGTGCATCATATTGCGGCGGATGGCTGGTCGATGGGGGTGTTGGGGCGTGATTTGTCGGCGGCGTATGCGGCGCGGTTGTCGGGGCGGGCGCCGTCGTGGGTGGGGTTGCCGGTGCAGTATGCGGATTATGCGTTGTGGCAGCGTGCGGTGTTGGGGAGTGAGTCTGATCCGGGTAGTTTGTTGAGTGCGCAGTTGGGGTATTGGCGTTCTGCTTTGGCGGGTCTTCCGGTGGAGTTGGTGTTGCCGGTGGATCGGCCGCGTCCGGCGGTGGCGAGTTATCGGGGTGGGGCGGTGCCGGTGCGGGTGGGTGCGGGGGTGCATGGGCGGTTGGTGGAGGTGGCGCGGGCGGGGCAGGCGACGTTGTTCATGGTGGTGCAGGCGGCGGTGGCGGTGTTGCTGTCGCGGTTGGGTGCGGGGGTTGATATTCCGGTGGGGACGGCGGTGGCGGGTCGGGGTGCGGCGGCGTTGGATGATCTGGTCGGGTTTTTTGTCAATACGTTGGTGTTGCGGGTCGGTCTTGGTGGTGATCCGTCGTTTGCTGAGGTGGTGGGTCGGGTGCGTGAGGTGGATCTGGCTGCCTATGCGCATCAGGATGTGCCGTTTGAGCGGTTGGTGGAGGAGGTGCAGCCGGTTCGTTCGTTGGCCCGGCATCCGTTGTTCCAGGTCATGCTGACCTTCCAGAACGCTCCCCGGACCTCGGGCTGGGAACTGCCCGGGCTGGTGGTCGAGCGGCACGGCTCCGGGGAGATCGAGACCGCCAAGTTCGACCTGTCTTTGGCGTTGACCGAGCATCGTGATGCCGAGGGTGGTGCGGCGGGGCTGGCTGGGGTTTTGGAGTATTCGGCTGATCTGTTCGATCGGTCGACCGCGGAGGGGCTGGTGGGGCGTCTGGTTCGGTTGCTTGAGGTGGTGGGGGCTGATCCTGGTCTGCGGTTGAGTCAGGTGGATGTGCTGGCGGACGGTGAGTATGACCTGGTGGTGCGGGCGTGGAACGGCACCGCTGTTGGTGGCTCTGCTGTTGGGGTGTCGGCCAGGACGTTGCCGGAGATGTTTCAGGCGCAGGTGGTCGCGCGGCCTGATGCGGTGGCGGTGGTCTGTGAGGATGTGCGGTTGACCTATGCGGAGTTGGATGCCGCGGTGAACCGGCTGGCTCGTCTGTTGGTGGGTTTGGGGGTGGGGCCGGAACGGATTGTGGCGGTGGCGTTGCCCCGGTCGGTGGAGATGGTGGTGGCGTTGCTGGCGGTGCTGAAGGCGGGGGCGGCTTATCTGCCGGTGGATCCGGAGTATCCGGCCGCCCGGCAGGCGTTTATGCTGGCCGATGCCGCTCCCGTGGTGACGTTGGGTACGGCGCGGACCGTGGGGGCGTTGCCTGAGCACGGGGCGGTCAGGGTTGTCGTGGACGCCCCGGATACGGTTCGTGTGCTGGCTGGGCTGCCTGGTACGGCGGTGCGGGATGCCGAGCGGGTCCGGTCGTTGCGGCCGGGGCATCCGGCGTATGTGATCTATACGTCGGGGTCGACGGGTACGCCGAAGGGTGTGCTGATTCCGCAGCGTAATGTGGCTGCCCTCATCGAGACGGCGGGTCGGGTGTACGGGCTGGGCGCCGATGATGTGTGGAGTTTGTTCCACTCCTATGCCTTCGATTTTTCGGTGTGGGAGATGTTCGGTGCGTTGCTGCTCGGTGGCCGGGTTGTGGTGGTGGCGCACTCGGTGAGTCGGTCGCCGCGGGAGTTCGTTGAGTTGCTGAGCCGGACGGGTGTGACGGTGCTCAGCCAGACTCCGTCGGCGTTCTATCAGGTGATCGGTGAGTTGGCTGCTGCCGGGGTCGGTTCCTCGTTGCGGTATGTGGTGTTCGGTGGTGAGGCGCTGGAACCTGCCCGGTTGCGGCAGTGGTATGACCGGTATCCCGGCGACGTCCCGGTGTTGGTCAACATGTACGGCATTACCGAGACGACGGTCCATGTCACGCACATCGCGTTGGACCGGGAGCGGGTGGTGGCGGGGACGGGCAGTGTGGTGGGTGGCCCGTTGCCGGGTGTCCGGACGTATGTGTTGGACGAGTTCCTGCGGCCGGTGCCTCCCGGGGTGGTCGGTGAGCTTTATGTGGCGGGTGCCGGGCTGGCCCGTGGCTATCTCAATCGTCCCGCGTTGACCGGGGAGCGGTTCGTGGCCTGCCCGTTCGGGGGGTCGGGGGAGCGCATGTACCGCACGGGTGACCTGGCCCGGTGGACCGGCGATGGTGGGCTGGTGTTCGCGGGGCGGGCGGATGCGCAGGTGAAGATCCGTGGTTTCCGGATCGAGCCCGGCGAGATCGAGGCCGTGCTGTCCGGGCATCCCGCCGTCGACCAGGTCGC
>NZ_JDWE01000124.1:0-3667 GCF_000685765.2 Frankia sp. BMG5.23 | reverse complement strand
CGGCTACCTGAACGCCTGCGCCACAGCCGGCGGGAAAGCACCCGCCGGCCCCGCCCTCGAACCCTTCCTCACCTGGCAGACCACCACCCAGACCGGCAGCCCTCCCAGCACCGACCCACCCCAGGACGGCCCACCCGACGGGCCCGAGCCCTAACCCCACCCACAAGCCGAAAACCACCCGACCGGCAACACCGGCCGGGCCTTCGGCCCGCCCACCCACGCCATCACCGAACTCTTACTCGTGAACAGCTTACTGATCATCTCTCCTCCTGGCTAGGGCAAGCATGCCCTAAGGCGGTTCCGAAGCTGAGGGGAGCTTGGCACGCGCTGACCTCGAATGGGCCAGATGCGGCCTCTCAGGCGGCGAACTCGGGTGTGGAGGCACTTGACTGGACTTTGCGCACCATTGCGCCTGATGATGAGGTCCTCGCATGGCGGGAAAATGTTGGTCAATACGCAAAGGAAATTGACCCTAAGAACGGCAAACCGCATCGAGCGCTACGTGTTCGTTACGCAGTACGAGGCTTTGGCATGAAAAGCGACGGCGTCACGGTAATCATAATGATGATGACCCGGTGCCTTGATGAGTTGCAGGGCGTGAAACATGGTGTAGATGAGACGAAAACCATCGCGGCTGCACGTCGCGCTCTCCTTGCGCTCGAGAACACGTTGACAGCTTTGATGCCATATTAGTACCCCATGTGGAGCAACATGCCTGATCTTACTCTAGAAGGAATATTCAGACTACCGGCGCCGGTCGCGGTCAAGGTAGCCGTACTCGCCTCAGAGACGCCGGTTCGTATTGGCGGCATGGATATCAGCCTGGTCATGCCCTCACTTCAACTTCTGAATAATGGGCCTATCCTGACAGCCCCCGCGATGAAAACGGTGCGGAATGATATTGACTGGGACGAACGCTACCGTTCCGTGGGGAGTGCATGGGGTAACGTGTCCCACTTCAAGTCAAACGATCCGCTAGGAGCCAATGGTAACGCGCTTGTCCGCGCCTTCGTAGTTCGGCACACCATTGCCACCGCGGATCAGCCCGAAAGCGTCAGGCGAAAAGAACGCGGGCAGAACCTGTACCAGGATATTGACGCCTGGTGGAGGCTCGCGGCCGACTGGGTTGAGGTGGTAGCGCGACAAAACCTTGATCCCCACTACGATGGGGCAAGCCGCCCGGGAGATGACCTCGAACTCTGGTTTAAGTACGGTCCCGATGGAGAGAGGGTGAGAAACCCTGCTCCCATTTCCCTCACCATGTCACCGGTAAATGCCTTGGAAAGTGATCGCTGGAAGGCGATACTTAAGGCAGCGTCAGACGGTCGCCAGCCGCCCACCGAACATTTGTTGCTCCGGGACGCCATCGCGGCCAACCGCCGCGGGCAGCGTCGGAGGGCCGTACTGGATGCGGCGACGGCGGCGGAGATGGCTCTGACCTATTTGCTGGATCAGGAACTTGCTGGACTACGGTCAGACGTCGCGGGCTATGTGATAGAGAAGAGCCGCCAGATCGGCGGGCGCGTTCAGGCGCTGAAAAATCTGGGAGTGCAGCTACCCGGAGACGCGGGCAAGCGGATCATGAGCTTTTTGGCGGAGCCTCGGAACACGGCAATCCACGGAGGCCGGGAGCCAAGCGTGGATGAGACGCGGGAAGCGCTGAAGGTCGCGGACGAGATCATGGAAACTGCATCCCCGCGCTCGGCGCTGCTTTAGCGCGGGACGGTCATCAACCCCAGCCGAATGCCACAGAGGGTATCCAACCCGTGACGGAACGTCCGAATTCGTTCCTTACATGTCCGATTTGCTGGTCAAGAACCATACCCACCAGGAGCGCCAAGGCGTCGGACGTGATGAGGGCGTCGGCCTCGGGGTCGCCGGACAGGTGGAGGGCCATGCGGCCAAGGGTAAGCCCCGCCAGAGTGATCCGGCGGGGCAGGTTGGTCAGGGACGCCAGATCACGGTGATGCGATCCGGGTCAAAACGGTTCTTCGGCCCATCGGCCTTGGACAGCACCACGGCCTCGATAACGGTGGCGATGATGTCACGGCGCTGCTCCACCTCCAGCCGAGGCCAGGACGAGGCCACGTTGGTCAGCTGGGGGCCGGAGTGGGCGCGCAGCCAGTCGTTGCGCTCCCCCCGGAGCTTCGCCACGTCCCCCTCCAGCTCCTCCACCAGCTGGAGGGCGCGGGTGCCGCCGCGCTTCGTCTCCCGCCAGGCGGCCATGATCTCGGCGATCTCCGCCTCGGCCGGCTTGGGCCACGGGCCGCTTTCGGCTTCCACGTCCCGGTTTGCCAGATAGGCCAGCACCAAGTTCGTGACCAGTTCGTCAACGTGGTGGCCGGTCACGGCGACGCTGCCGCAGCCACCAGCGGTGACGGGACGGCAGGAGTAGTGATGCTTCTTCCACCCCTTGTCCCAGCCGCCGGTGAGCCGCGCGCCGCAGTAGGCGCAGCGGATGATTCCGGACAGCAGATACTTCCGGCCGCCTATGTGGATGTTCTGGTTGCCGGTCCGAGCGGGGTCGCGGAGCTTCGCCACCACCTTCTCCCAGACCTCGACGTCCAGGATGTGACCTTGAAGGCCCATGACGGGCTGGCCGTCTACGGTGCAGGCGTAGCGCTGCTCCAAGGGAACCGTGGTCGGGCCGTGTACCCGGTAGCCCGCGAGGCGGGGAGACAGATACATGTTCTTCATCACCTGGCGCTGCCACTGGTGGCCCCGGGTCGTGAGAATGCCCAGCTCATTCCAGCGGCGGCAGAGCGTGTGCGTGCCGACCCCGGCAAGGATTTCGTCAGCACCGACGACGATCATGTCGGCCTCGGCCTTGCGGATGGTGCGCTTGTCCGGCTCCCAGCCGAAGGGCCGGTAGCCGCCCACGGGGACACCCGCCTTGGCGAGCTCGCGGTGGGCCGTCCGCACCCGCCGGGAGGTGTCGGCGGACTGCTGGTTCTTCAGGGCCACGACGATCCGGGCCACGGAGCGCCCGTTGTCCGTGAGGAGGTCAAGGGTGCCGCTGATGTCAATGACGGGCCGCCCGTACTGGACCACCACGTCAATGGCGTCTTCCAGGTGGCGCGGGTCGCGGGTGAGCCGGTCCACGTCGGAGACGATGAGGCCGTCAAGGGGCTTGCCGGTTTTGGTGGCTCCCCGCTTCAAGTCCTCCAGGGCGCCCTCGTACACCGGCCGCACCACCCGGTACACCACGGAAGTTATTCAGAAACTCTCTTGATTCTCTCGAAGCTCAGTATTCGCTCGGATTGCTGTTCGTTGATTTTCTGGAGGCCGACGGCTGCCTGGATGTCGGCATCGATACGGCCGAGGTCGCTGCGGTAACGGCTGGTGAGGATTCGCCAGTTCTTCGCGTGAGCGACTCCCCATTCGGCGGCGACCCGGACGGACGCGAACTCGGCGTTGAGTTGTTTCTGCCAGCCGGTCAGGGATGTTCCGGGCTTCTTCTTCCGCGGGGTGTGGACGGCGGGTTCGCCTTCGTAACCGAGGTCGGTCATGCAGCCACCGAAACGTCGCGCCACCCGTGTCCAGCCGGCTTCGCGGAAACAGTGCACATCNTGCCAGCTGCCCGGGAAGGCGTGGCTGGCGGCGAGGATCCGCCCGTGCAGGTCGACGGCCAGTTGGACGTTGACGCCGTGGCGGCGGTGCTTGCCGG
>NZ_JDWE01000123.1:0-3700 GCF_000685765.2 Frankia sp. BMG5.23 | reverse complement strand
ATCATCGGTGACAGACAGAACAGACACACCACCCAGGACACATCACCAGCGTCCTCGGTATCAGGAACTACACCCGACGTATCACGAAGAGCCCACAACCCCCCACCAGCANCCCGCGGACACTCCGCCCGACTCCCGCCACAGCCACGACACCGCCACACGGCGGAACCAGCCCCTCCACGCCATCGCCGAATACTTACGTTCACGACCTTCCCGCCACCGTTCATCTTCAAGGTTGGCTTCTTCGGCGGCCTCACCGAGATCATTTCCGATCTCGACTACATGAAGTGTGGTCGCGCCCAGAGAGGAAAGTCGGCCTGGAGATGGTGGCGGCGAGACGATGGCCGCATCAAGGGTTTGGCGCCAGCCGTCGGCTGCGAGATTGGCGAAGGCCAAGAAATTAGGCGGTGGAACCGCAATCAGCGAACGCTCGGCGGCCTTAACGAGCGACTTCTCAAGGTCAGTGAACATCGGACCCAGTAGATTTCTGGCGCTCAGCTTATTGGCAGCGGCAATCGTCTCCGAGAGATACGAAGAACTCAGGCTCTGGGTCAGGACTCCCGCAAGCCGTGCGCCAGCCAGATCCATGGAGGCAATCTTTGCCAAGGAGCTGGTGGCTCCAAGTTCTTTGATGATTGCTTCATATGGCACGGTTGATCCAGCCAGCTGTGCGGCAATTTTCGATATTGAGGAGTTATTGACCGCCAGGGCATCTCGCATCATTCGAGAAAGCTGCTCATTCATTCCCGTGTAGACGCCGGGCGGCACCCGCAACACGATTTCGCTGAGGCGATCCATATCTTTGGACGCAATCTCAAGTGCGGGATCTTCCTCGTCGTGTTCGTCGGTGCTCATTCTGGCTACTCCTTACTCCTGCACCGACTTTTTCATCGGTAGTCGAACCAGCATACGGCAGGCCGCCCCAGGTGAGGCGGGTACTACGGGTGCAAACCTTGTCTACGTCGCTCAAGCGCCGCTCCGCGGCGACCCGCTCCGCCTCCCTCCGGTCGCCGGCGCGGACGGGCGGACGCAGCCTGAACAACAAATATGTTCACGGCTCCACCACGTTCAGCGTTACGCCGGTTTTCCTACCGATGGCCGTCACCCATTTCTCTAGCACATCCGTCCTGCGTTCCAGCCCCGCCACATCCGCCGCCGTATGCTCAGCCCGCAACACGTAGCCATCCATGGCCGCCAGGAGGTCGCCAAACTTGTCTTCCCGCGCTTGGATAACACCGGCCAGACGTGCTACATCGCCGGTCAGCACGTCTATGGACTTCGCCATATGCTCAAAGCGGCGGTTCGTATCAGCCTGCAACTCATCAAAGCGCTTATCGAGATGCTTAGTTAATTGCCGGATTGCTTCATCGTTCATCGTTTCCTAGTATGCCTCTATTTACTGCGCACTTCAAGATAGAATATCCGGCCTCGCTTGCCCACGGCGGGCGTACTCCCCTTGACTTGTAAGGGGAGGGATGGCATTGCGCTCATTGACGTTTCTTTTGATACCCGATACGCTAGAGCCAGGTTAGTTCTCAGTTGTTCTTGTTCGTAACGGCGCTCCGTTTGCAGACGGGTCGCCGTTTTTCGTGCTTATATGTGGCAGTCAACTGCTACGACGCGCTGGCCGCCGTAGCGTGTTTGGATGTCCTCCAGGCGGTTGGTACGCCACTCCTCCCTCGGCACATCTTCCCTCGTGACGATGCCCCACCATCCCATCTGCCCCTGCTGAATCCACTCACCATCAGGCAGGATAAACGCAAACGGCATGGTATCGGACGTCAGGTTCTTTACGTCCGTCACGTTGTTTTCGATGCTCTCGTGACTTTGCTCGAAATTCAAGCCGTCGTCTTCGCTTTCGGTGGTCAATCCCGTTATCAGCCCATCCCAGCGGCCACCAATACACCACCAGTCCCATTTACTTTTCGGGTTGTAGGTGCTGGGGTACGTTCCAGAACCCTGGCAGTTGTCGCAATCGGGGTCTGGCTTTATGGTCAGCCCTGCGAGCGCCTGTTTCTCTGCCTCCCTCAAGGGCTGGGTGCGCTTGAGCCATGCTTCTTCGGAGTGATCTTCGCGCGGACGCTCGTGGAATGTGTTGCGTAACATCTCCCACGTCAGGCCGGTCTTCTCCGTCGCGATCTCAGAAGCCATATTGTCCGCCCGCCTGGTTCCGCATCCGCAAGGTCTGTTGTAGGCGTCCACCACTATATCTTCGTCGTACGGCTCCATGACCTCGTGTAGGTAGCTTTCCGCATCCTCGGTTTCGATATGGTCGGGGAGAATGACGCCAAGCAGAAAGTGGCTCATAGCGCCACCTCCGCCATTTCCTCGGCCAGCCGCAATAGGGCGGGGTTGGAATTCTCGTCGATGGAGCGGGACGCGCCGTCGAACCAGTCCAGGAAGTGGAACGTGGCGGCCACTACCTGGCCGTTGTCCACCTCCGCATCCATATGCGCTGAGGGGCCACCCCAAAAGAACTCCACCCGCACGAGCCGCCGCGCCGACACCGCCAGCGGCTCCAGTTCCTCGTGTAGCTCCTCCTCGCGGGCGTCGTCGTTTGCCCGTTGCGCCTTCTCCAGGCGTTTGTATCTTCTCCTGTACCAGCGCTCCAGGCTCAAAAGCTGGGCGTCAATACGGTTTTCGCATGTTGCATTTCGATCATCGGACATGGTTGGTTCCTCCATGCCCGGCTCTAGCAATATCAGGTTGTCAAGGTGTAATCAGCCGGTGGCACACTGTTCAGGGCGGGCGCACCAGCGGGACGGGCGCGGTGCCAGGGTGGTGCAACTTCGCTGTACTTCTTTCAAGCGTGTAGCCGGAGCACGGGAGGGGCGTAGGGCAGGGGCGTGCGTCAGAGATCACCTGAGGGAGCGCCACGGAAAACGCCGGTGCCGCGGATTACTAATGAGCGGCTTTCCCGCTAAAATAGACAACAGCCCCAGCAGCGCACCAGATCAAAGGAGATCGGCCCATGCCTGCTCGCCATCAGGTTACTACTGATGTTCATCTAATCTTGCTCCGAAACAACGAAGCCCTGTTCGGCCGTCGCCAGAACACCGGCTACGAGGACGGTGCGTACCACCTGCCCTCCGGCCACCTGGAGGCGGGAGAGTCCGTGGTCACGGCCCTCATTCGGGAGGCCAAAGAGGAAATCGGGGTGACGATCCAGCCGGAGGCGGTGGAGTTCGCGCACATCATGCACAACTCTTCCGGCGGCGGCCGGGCCGCCTTCTTCTTCATCGTCCGGGAGTGGGACGGCGAACCGGTGAACCGGGAGCCGGAGAAGTGCAGCGAACTGGCCTGGTTCCCACTGGATGCCCTGCCGGACCACATGATCGCCTACTGCCGGGCGGCGCTGGAAGACATCGCCGCGGGCCGGTCCTTCTCCGTCTTCGGCTGGTAGCCGTGGCCGGGCCACACCCGGGGCCGGTGGTCTGCGTCAGCTACCTGGCCGCCGCCTCTCTCTGGACAGTGAGCCTTTCCCGGTAACGATTCGTCACGTGACGTGATCGCAATGGTGTGTTGGTGTGTTGGGTGTCAGGCGGTTCTGCGGTGCTCGGTGTGGAGGATGACGAGGGCGGCTTTCACGACAAGTCCGATCTTCCAGGGGTCGATCGTGATGTTGTGGAGGAGTCGGAAGGTGCCTTTGAGCAGGGCGTTCGCGCGTTCACCGACGGCGCGTAGCGCGTTGTGGATCCGG
>NZ_JDWE01000122.1:0-3752 GCF_000685765.2 Frankia sp. BMG5.23 | reverse complement strand
TGTGTTGGATCGGTTTTTGCAGCCGGTGCCGCCGGGGGTGACGGGTGAGTTGTATGTGGCGGGTGTGGGGTTGGCGCGTGGGTATTTTGGCCGGCCTGGGTTGACGGGGGAGCGGTTTGTGGCGTGTCCGTTTTCCGGGTCTGGGGAGCGGATGTATCGGACGGGGGATTTGGGGCGGTGGACGGGGGAGGGGCAGTTGGTGTTCGCCGGTCGGGCGGACGCGCAGGTCAAGATCCGTGGTTTTCGGATCGAACCGGGTGAGGTGGAGGCGGTGCTGGTCATGCACCCGGGCGTCAGCCAGGGCGCGGTCATCGCGCGCGCGGACCAGCCGGGGCAGAAACGGTTGGTCGCCTATGTCGTCGCCTCCGACGGGGAGACGCTCGACACCGTCCAGATCCGCGACTTCGTGGCGGGCCTGCTGCCCGACCACATGATCCCTTCAGCCGTGGTCGTGCTCGACGCGCTGCCGCTGACCGCCAACGGCAAGGTCGACCGTGCCGCCCTGCCCGCCCCCGACTTCGCCGGCCTGGTGACCGGCCGGGAGCCGCGCACCTCGGTCGAGGAATCGCTGTGCACCCTGTTCGCCGAGGTGCTGCGCCTGGAGCGGGTCGGGGCCGACGACGACTTTTTCGACCTCGGCGGTGACTCCCTGCTGGCCATGCAGCTGATCGCACGGATCAGGAACCTGCTGCGGACGGCGCTGACCATCGGCGAGCTGATGGCCGAGCCGACACCCGCCGGGGTCGCCACGCTGGTGCGGGCCGGCGGCGACCCGGCGGCCGACGAGCCGGTGCTCGCGCCCGTGCAACGGCCCGAGGCGGTGCCGCTGTCGTTCGGCCAGGCCCGGATGTGGTTCCTCAACCGGCTCGAGGACGGCGAGGCGCTCTACAACATCCCGGTGCAGCTGCGGCTGCGCGGCGACCTGGACCGGACCGCGCTGTGGGCCGCGCTCGGCGACGTGGTCACACGGCACGAGAGCCTGCGGACGGTGTTCCCCGACCCCGACGGCATCCCGCGGCAGCAGATCCTGACCGCTGAGGCCGCACGCCCCACGCCTGTGGTCGTACCGACCGACGAGGACGAGCTGCCCAGCCGGCTGACGGCCGAGGCCACCCGGGGCTTCGACGTGAGCCGCGACCTGCCGGTACGGGCCACGCTGTTCGCCGTGCCCGACGGCAGCCACGTGCTGTCACTCGTCGTCCATCACATCGCCGCGGACGGCTGGTCGATGGGGGTGTTCGCCCGGGATCTGGCCACGGCCTACGCGGCGCGGCGGAACGGGCAGGCCCCGCCGTGGGCGCCGCTGCCCGTGCAGTACGCCGACTACTCCATCTGGCAGCGCGAGGTCGCGGCCGGCGAGGACCGGTCGGACGCGCACCTGGCGTACTGGCGGCAGGCGCTGGCCGACCTGCCCGCCGAGCTGAACCTGCCGGTGGACCGGCCCCGCCCCGCCCTGCCCGGCTTCCAGGCCGGATCCGTGCCCATCCGGCTCGGCGCGCGGACACACGCCCGCCTGGCCGACGTGGCCAGGGGCCAGGCTGCGACGCTGTTCATGGCGGTGCAGGCGGCCGTAGCGCTGTTGCTGTCCAAGCTGGGCGCGGGCAGCGACATCCCGCTGGGCACGGCAGTGGCCGGCCAGGGGAACGCCGCGCTGGACGACCTGATCGGTTTCTTCATCAACACCCTCGTCCTGCGCACCGATGTCGGCGGTGACCCGACCTTCGTCGAACTCGTTGGCCGGGTCCGCGAGGGCGACCTGGCCGCCTTCGCCCACCAGGACGTGCCCTTCGAGCAGCTGGTCGAGGAATTTCACCCGGCCCGATCCCTGGCCCGCCACCCGCTGTTCCAGGTGATGCTCGGCTTCCGGAGCACCCCGCAGCGGGAGTGGCACCTGGCCGGTCTCGACACCCAGGTGATGCCGTCGCAGGCCGCCACCGCCAAGTTCGACTTGTCCTTCGACCTCGCCGAGTACCGCGATGAGGCGGGCGCGGCGGCGGGCATCGACGGGGAACTGCACTACTCGGCCGACCTGTTCGACCGGCGGACGGCCGAGGACCTCGTCGTACGGCTGGTCCGGGTGGTTGAGGCGGTCGCGGACGACCCGCACCTGCGGGTCAGCCAGGTCGACGTGCTGGACGACGCGGAGCGGGCCAGGATCGTCGGCGAGTGGAACGACACCGGCGTACCCCTCGGCCACACCAGGCTCACCGCGGCGTTCGATGCCCAGGTGGCCGCCCGCCCGGACGCGGTGGCGGTGGCGGCAGGAGATGTGCGGCTGTCGTACGCGCGGCTGGCGCAGGCCGCGGACCGGGTCGCGCACAGGTTGGCGGTGGCGGGCGTACAGCCGGGTGACCTGGTCGGCGTGGCGCTGGAGCGCTCGGCCGAGCTGGTGGCGGTGCTCATCGGGGTGCTCAGGGCGGGCGCGGCCTACGTGCCGGTCGACCTGGAGTGGCCTTCGGCCCGGGTGGCGCAGGTGCTGGCCGGGACCGGTGTGGTGGTGGCCTCGGCGGGGTTCGCCGCGCCGCCGGGCGTGGGCGTGGTGCCGGTGGGCGACTGGGTGCTGTCCGGGCCGCCGCTGACGCCGCCGTACGTCGTGGCAGGCCACGGCGACCTAGCGTACGTGATGTATACCTCGGGATCGACGGGCGTACCGAAGGGCGTGGCGGTGACGCACGCCGGGGTCGTCTCCCTGGCCGCCGACCGGCACTGGTCCGGCGGGGCTGATCAGCGCGTGCTGTTCCACGCCCCGCACGCCTTCGACGCCTCGACATGGGAGCTGTGGGTGCCGCTGCTGGCGGGCGGCCAGGTCGTGATCGCCCCGCCGGGACCGCTGGATGCCGCCGGGCTGGCCGAGTTGATCTCCGGTGCCGGGCTGACGGCCGTGCACGTGACCGCCGGTCTGCTCGCGGCGCTGGCCGAGGAGGACCCCGGCTGTTTCGCCGGGCTGCCCGAGCTGCTGACCGGCGGGGACGTGGTCAGCGCCACCGCCGTCGCTCGCGTCGCGGCCGCGTGCCCGGACACCGTCGTGCGGCACCTGTACGGCCCGACCGAGATCACCATGTGCGCGACCGTGTTCGACATCCGGCCGGGGGAGGAGGTCCCCGGGCCGCTGCCGATCGGGCATCCGCTGGACAACACCCGGACCTATGTGCTGGATGATCTGCTGCAGCCGGTGCCGCCGGGGGTGGTCGGTGAGCTTTATCTTGCGGGTCCGGGGCTGGCTCGTGGTTACTGGGCTCGTGCGGGGTTGACCGGTGAGCGGTTTGTGGCGTGTCCGTTTTCCGGGTCTGGGGAGCGGATGTACCGGTCGGGGGATCTGGTTCGGTGGACTGCTGCTGGTGAGTTGGTGTTTGTGGGGCGGGCGGACACGCAGCTTAAGATTCGTGGGTTTCGGGTTGAGGTGGGTGAGGTTGAGGCGGTTTTGGCGGTGTTTCCGGGGGTGACTCGGGTGGTGGTGGTGGCTCGGGAGGATCGGCCGGGTCACAGGTATCTGGTGGGTTATGTGGTGCCGGGGGATGTTGATGGTCGTGCGGTGCGGGAGTTCGCGGCGGAGCGGTTGCCGGAGTATCTGGTTCCGGCGGGGGTTGTTGCGTTGCCGGCGTTGCCGGTGACGCCTAATGGCAAGCTTGATCGTGGGGCGTTGCCGGCGCCGGATTTCGGTGGGTTGGTGACTGGGGGGGCGCCGCGTACCGCGGTCGAGGAGGTGTTGTGTTCGTTGTTTGCGGAGGTGTTGCGGCTTGATCGGGTGGGGG
>NZ_JDWE01000121.1:0-3904 GCF_000685765.2 Frankia sp. BMG5.23 | reverse complement strand
GCGAGAAGCTCCTCGACGTCCCGGTACGACAGCGCATACCGCAGGTACCACCGCACCGCCAGCACGATCACCTCGGGAGGGAACCGGAACCCAGCGAACTCCGATGGCGGAGCCAGCGGACGGACACGACGTCGACGCATGACTCGATCATGACTGATCGGTGGCCGCGATGGCGGACTTCGCCGATGCAACAGTGCCGAGGGGGACACCTCGCTCGGCCGATGATCAACGCGGTCACCGGCCGAGCTGGCGCTCGACCCAGGCCAGCGGCCCGCCTTACCTGGGCCGCGTGGTATCTGTGCACGCCTACTGCTGCGGTGCAGCCTCCAGCCGTAGTCGCCGTAGCGCCCCGCCCCAGGCGATGACCTGGTCCAGCATCGCGGTGACCGTTGCCTCCTGGTGCGCCGCAGGCCTGAGCGCGACGAAGCCCTCAAAATCTGTCGACAGGGACAGGGCGACCTGGTCGCGGACATCGGCGACCTGGAGCTCACCCAGCACGAGGCGCAGGTGCTCGACCGCGCGGGTCCCGCCGGCCGCACCGTAGCTCACGAACCCCGCTGCCTTGTTGTGCCATTCGGCGTACAGGAAGTCGATGGCGTTCTTCAGCGCCCCCGACGTCGAATGGTTGTACTCCGGGGTGACGAACACGTACGCGTCGAACGCCGCCACTGCCTCGGCCCACGCCTTCGTGTGCGGATGCTGGTACTGGCCCATCGCCGGCGGCATCTCCTCGTCGAGATGCGGCAGGTTGAAATCCCTGAGGTCGAGTAGCCCGAAACGGGCGTCTGCCCGCTTGACCGCGATGTCGTGAACCCAGCGCGCGACGGCCTCGCCGCGCCGCCCCGGGCGCGTGCTGCCGATCACGATCGCAACGTTGATCATGAGTGTGTCGACCCCTCTCTCGATTTTGACGAGACGCTCCGACGCCCCGTGACCCGCTGACTTCCCTCGGCCAGCGGACATCGTCAGTACCGGCGACACCGCGAGGGCCGCCGATGCCCTGCTCGCACCTACTGGGCGCCGGTGGCCGTCGTCGTGGGCACCGTGTCCCGCGGCGCCGGTGCCGGCTTCTGCCCTGGCAGAAACACGGTCCCGGCGAGCGCGCCCGAGGTGAGGACGAACATCCAGGTGAGTGCAGGGGTGAACCCGTCCGCCTGGAGAATGAGAGCCATCACGGCCGTGCCGGTCGCCGCGCCGACGCGCTGGATGACGTTGCTCGCGCTGGTCGCGCCCGGAATGTCAGCCGTTCGTAGCGTCCGGTACACGGCGGCGCTGGCAGGCAGGCTCGCGGCCCCGAACCCGATCCCGCGGACAAACAGCGAGATGCCAAGCAGGGTCAGGTTGCTGTCGGCGGTGGCGAAGACGAACGGCAGAGTGCCCGCGCTCGCGACCACCAGACCCCCTGCCACGAGCGGGCGTGGCGCGAGCCGGTCGGCGTACCGGCCGGTTGCGAGGTACGCAAGCCCCAGGCCGACGCTCTGCGGTGCGAGGGCGAACCCGGCGTCAAGTGCGGACAGCCCCCGCAGTTGCTGGTAGTAGAGGGGGAGCACGAACATCGGGCCCCAGCTCGTCACGCCGAAGACGAACAGCATCACCGAGCCGCCGCGGAAGGAACGGTCGCCGAACAGGCGTAGATCGATGAGCGACGGCCGGCCTGGTGTCGTCGGCCGCAGGACGAAGGCGGCCAGCAGCGCGACGCCGACCAGCGCGGCGACGAGCACCTGTGCGGACACCACCGTGCTTCCGGACTCGACGTTCGACAGCGCGTAGATCATCGCCACGATGCCGGTGGGCAGCAGGACCAGGCCCACCACGTCCAGGGAACGCTCCGTGCGCGGGTCTTCGCGGGGGAACCACCGTGTTGTCATGAGCAGCGAGACCACGACGATCGGCACGTTGACGAAGAAGATCCACCGCCAGCCCCAGGTGTCGATCAGCAGGCCGCCCAGCACCGGGCCGGAGATCGGCGCCAGTTGGCCGACCAGGCCGACGACGCCCATGACCCGCCCGAAGCGCTGCGGGCCGGCGGCCCGGGCGAGTACCAGCTGGGTCAGCGGAAGGATCATGCCGCCACCCAGGCCCTGCAGCACCCGGAAGGCGATTAGCGCGCCAGCGGACCAGGCCAGGCCTGACAGCACCGATCCGGCCAGGAACAGCCCGAGGGCACCCGACCAGATCGCGCGGGCGCCGAACCGGTCGACCAGCCAGCCGACCACCGGGATGACGGCAGCCATCGCCAGCAGGTAGGACGTCGTGACCCACTGGATCACCGTGATGTCCGCTTGCAGGTCGCGCCCCAGCGTGTCGATCGCGACCGCCACGACAGTGGTGTCGAGCAGGGCCGCGAACGCCCCGACGATCAGGGTCGTGGCCAGCGGCACGAGACTCGGACCGGCCTGCTCCAGATCGTTCGACGGGTTCGGTCCATCCGCGGAGCCGGAGTGGGCCTCGGGCCGGGTCATGGGACCAGCAGGGTCTTGCCGGCCGTCTCCCGGTCCTCGATCGCCTGGTGGGCTGCGGCCGCCTCGCCCAGCGGGTAGGTCTGACCGATGATCGGGCGTAGCCTGCCGGCCGCCGCCTGCGCGAGCGCCTCCGCGGCGAGCGCACGCATCTGCTCCGGTGTCGGCGTATCACCGCTGATCACCGTCACGCCGGCGGGCGGCTCGGTCCAGCTGCCACTGGCCATTCCGTGGATGCTGATCCGTCCGCCGGCCCGCAGGGTGGTCAGGGCGTGGGCGCCGATGTCACCCCCGACACCGTCGTAGACCAGGTCGACACCCGTCCCGCGGGTGGCCTCGACGACCTCCAACGTCCAGCCCGGCCGGGAGTAGTCGACGTAGGCCGCCGCGCCCAGGGACATCACCAGCTCACGTTTGGCGGTGCCGCGCGCGGCACCGATCACCGTGGCGCCGGCGGCCGCCGAGAGCTGGACCAGCAGACTGCCGAGGCCGCCGCCGGCTGCCTCGACCAGCACCGACTCGGCGGGCTTCACCTCCGCCTGGCCATGCAGGAGGACCGCGGTGCGGCCGTCCGCCAGCAGCGCCACCGCGTCCCGCACCGGGACGGTGGAGGGCACCGGGATCAGGTCGTCCGCATCCGCGACGGCGAGCTCGGCGTAGCCGCCGGTGCCTCCCGTCGTCGTGACGACCACCACTCCGGCGAGGGCCGGGTCGACGTCCGCTCCGACGGCGACGACCTGTCCGCCGACGCCGTTACCCGGGACCCGGGGCAGCGGCGGAGGGTTTCGCAGCGCAGGGCCACGGCCAGCCCTGACCTGCGTCTCGACGAAGGTGATGCCGGCGTACTCGACCGCTACCAGCACCTGGCCGCGTCCTGGAACCGGATCCGCGACGTCGCGGACCGTGAGTACTTCCGGGCCGCCGAACCGGTCCATCACCACAGCGCGCACAATCCCGCCCTCTTCGTCAATCGGAGCGATTCACTCCGATTTGGAGATCTTATAACGGAGTGAATCACTCCGCAAGCTGCTGGGTGCCGGGTCGTCGCGCCGCGAGGGCCACGGGACGGCGCTGCCGACAGCCTCGCCCCCGGGGCGCCCGGTGCCGGACACCAGGACCGGACCGACTCACCCCAGCTGCCTCGACGGGACCTCCAGCAGGTGCCGAGTGGATCTCCAGCGCATCTCGACCAGGCCGCGAACGGGCCTCGGTCGACTCCGGAGCGCGGCGCTGGTGACGCTCGAGAGGGCACTGTTGCATCGGCGAAGTCCGCCATCGCGGCCACCGATCAGTCATGATCGAGTCATGCGTCGACGTCGTGTCCGTCCGCTGGCTCCGCCATCGGAGTTCGCTGGGTTCCGGTTCCCTCCCGAGGTGATCGTGCTGGCGGTGCGGTGGTACCTGCGGTATGCGCTGTCGTACCGGGACGTCGAGGAGCTTCTCGC
>NZ_JDWE01000120.1:0-4598 GCF_000685765.2 Frankia sp. BMG5.23 | reverse complement strand
TAACCACGAGCCAGCCCCGGACCCGCAAGATAAAGCTCACCGACCACCCCCGGCGGCACCGGCTGCAGCAGATCATCCAGCACATAGGTCCGGGTACCGGCGATCGGTGTGCCCAGGCTGACGCCGCCGCCCGCCGTCAACTGCCGGCAGGTCGACCAGATCGTGGTCTCGGTCGGGCCGTACATGTTCCACACCTGCGCGCAGCGCTCGATCATCGCCTCGGCCAGGTCCGGAGGGAGGGCCTCGCCGCCGCACAGAGCCTTCAGCCCGGGAGAGCCCGCCCAGCCGTCGTCGACGAGCATCCGCCAGGTCACCGGCGTAGCCTGCAGCACCGTCGCGCTGTGCCGTACGATCTCCGCCGCCAGCCTCCTGGGGTCCAGGGCCACCTCGCGTTCGGCCACCACCACGCGCCCGCCCACGACCAGCGGCAGGAACAGCTCGAGCCCGGCGATGTCGAAGCCCAGCGTCGTCACGGCCAGCAGTACGTCGGCCTCGGTGAGGCCGGGGCGGATTCGCATCGCGGCGAGGAACGTCACCAGGTTGCGGTGTGAGATGACCACGCCCTTGGGTGTTCCGGTGGAGCCCGAGGTGTAGATCACATATGCCGGGTGCCGCGGGTCGATCCGGCCTGACGCGGTCGGCTGCCGGGCCGCCGGGGCCTCGGCGGTCCGTGGGTCGTCCAGGACCGTCCGTACGGCCGGGTGGCCGGGCAGCGCCCGGGCGGTCTCGGCCGTGCAGACCACGGCGGCGGGATCGGCGTCGGCCAGCATGAACGCCACCCGCGAGGACGGGTATCCCACGTCTACCGGGAGGTAGGCCGCGCCGGTCTTCAGCACCGCCAGCAGCGCCACCAGCATCTCAGCGGACCGCGGCAGGGCCACGGCGACGACCCGCTCCGGCCCGGCGCCCTGCTCGGTCAGCCGCGCGGCAAGTCGGCCCGCCGCCGCATCCAGCTCCGCATAGGTGAGGCCTACGTTCTGGAAGACCACCGCGACGGCGTCCGGGCTGCGCCGCACCTGGGCCTCGAACAGCTCGGGCAGCGTCCGGTCCGAGACCTTGAGCGCGGTGTCGTTCCAGGCGGTGTCGTTCCAGGCGTGCACGACCTGGGCCCACTCGGCCTCGTCCATGACCGGCACCCGGCTCGCCCGCAGCGCGGGGTCGGCGGCGACCGTTTCCAGCAGCCGCACCAGCCGCCCAGCCAGCTTCTCGGCCGTCGCCCGGTCGAACAGGTCGGCCGAGTAGCCGACCGCCCCGTCCAGCCCGGCGGGTGCGCCGCCGGCGGTGTGGTGTTCCCCGACGGTGAAGGACAGGTCGAACCTGGCGGCGTCGGAGCTCGACCGCTGTGGTTGGACGGACAGGCCCGGCAGCTCCCAGCCGCCGTCCTGGTGGGTGGTCTGGAAGGTCATCATGACCTGGAACAGCGGGTGCCGGGCCAGCGATCGGTCCGGTTGCAGCTCCTCCACCAGCCGCTCGAACGGCACGTCCTGGTGGGCGTAGGCGGCCAGGTTCACCTCGCGAACCCGGGCGACCAGGTCACTGAACGACGGGTCGCCGCCGGCATCGGTGCGCAGCACCAGCGTGTTGACGAAGAAGCCGACCAGGCCATCCAACGCAGGGTCGCCCCGGCCCGCGATGACGGTGCCGAGCGGGATGTCGGTGCCCGCGCCCAGGCGGGACAGCAGCAGCGCGACCGCCGCCTGCACCACCATGAACATCGTGGCCTTCCGGTCCCGGGCGATCCCCGCCAGCCTGGCGTGGGCCTCGGCGCTGACGCGCAGCGGGACAGTGCCGCCGGTGAAGGAGGCCACGGCCGGGCGCGGACGGTCGACCGGCAGCGTCAGCTCGGCAGGAAGACCGGCCAGGGACTGCCGCCAGTACGCCAGTTGCCTGCTGATCAGGCTGTCCGGGTCGTCCTCGCTGCCCAGGATCTGGCGCTGCCAGGCCGAGAAGTCGGCGTACTGGACCGGCAGCGCCGCCCATGACGGCTCCCGGCCGGCGAGTCGCGCCGCGTAGGCCGTGGACAGGTCACGGGTGAGCACTCCTATCGACCAGCCGTCGGCCGCGATGTGATGCACGACCAGCAGCAGGACGTGCTCGCGCTCGGCCAGGACGAGCAGCTCGGCCCGCCACGGCGGCTCGCTGCGTACGTCGAAGCCACGTGCCGCCTCGGCCGCCAGCAGGTCCGCGAGGTCCCGCTCGCTGGTCGCACGCACCACGAGCTCGGGGCCGCCGTCCAGGATCTTCTGGAAGGGCACCCCGTCCCGGTCGGGGAACACCGTGCGCAGGGTCTCGTGCCGCTGTGCCACGTCCTTCAGCGCGGCTCGCAGCGCGTCCCGGTCCAGGTCACCGCGCAGCCGCAGCGCCATCGGCATGTTGTAGACCGCGCTGCCCTCCTGCAACCGGTTGAGGAACCACATGCGGGTCTGCCCGAACGACAGCGGGATCTCCTCGGGCCGCTGCCCGGCCACCAGGGGGGTACGGGCGCTCCCGCCGCCGGAGGCCAGCCTGGCGATGCCCGCCGGGGTCGGCGCGGCGAACAGCTCGCGGATGTTCACCTCGACGTCCAGCACGGCCTGCACGCGGGCGATCAGTCGCATGGCCAGCAGGGAGTCGCCGCCGAGGTTGAAGAAGTCGTCGTCGGCGCCGACCCGGTCCAGGTGCAGGGTCTCAGCGAACAGGCCGCACAGCAGCTCCTCGGCGGGAGTACGAGGAGCACGCCCGGTGACCAGACCCGCGAAATCCGGAGCGGGCAGAGCCTTACGGTCAAGCTTCCCGCTCAGCGTCAACGGCAACTCCGCCAACTCCACCACCGCCGCCGGCACCATGTACTCCGGCAACCGCCGCGCGGCGAACTCCCGCAACCCGGCAGCATCCACACCCCGACCCGCCGCCGCCACCACGTAGGCGACAAGATACCGATGACCAGNGAGTCGCCGCCGAGGTTGAAGAAGTCGTCGTCGGCGCCGACCCGGTCCAGGTGCAGGGTCTCAGCGAACAGGCCGCACAGCAGCTCCTCGGCGGGAGTACGAGGAGCACGCCCGGTGACCAGACCCGCGAAATCCGGAGCGGGCAGAGCCTTACGGTCAAGCTTCCCGCTCAGCGTCAACGGCAACTCCGCCAACTCCACCACCGCCGCCGGCACCATGTACTCCGGCAACCGCCGCGCGGCGAACTCCCGCAACCCGGCAGCATCCACACCCCGACCCGCCGCCGCCACCACGTAGGCGACAAGATACCGATGACCAGGCTGATCCTCCCGGACCACCACCGCAACCCGACCCACCGCCCCATCCCCCGCCAAAACAGCCTCAACCTCACCCAACTCGATCCGCAACCCACGAATCTTCACCTGCGCATCAACCCGCCCCACATACACCAACACACCATCACCCCGCCACCGCACCAAATCCCCCGTCCGATACATCCGCTCCCCAGACCCAGAAAACGGACACGCCACAAACCGCTCCCCCGTCAACGACGAACGACCCACATACCCACGCGCCAACCCCACACCAGCGATATACAACTCCCCCACCACCCCCGGCGGAACCGGCCGCAGAAAACCATCCAACACAAACAACCGAACATTCCAGATCGGCCCCCCGATCGGCACCACCCCCGACACCCCCGGCGGACACGCCCAGAACGACACATCCACCGACGCCTCAGTCGGACCATAAAGATTATGCAACCCCACCCCCGGCAACACCCCCTGAAACCGCTCCACCAACTCGCCCGGCAAAACCTCACCACTACACACCACCCGCCGAAGCCCCCCACACAAAGCCGCACCCTCCTCATCCAGAAACAACCCCAGCATCGACGGCACAAAATGCACCGTCGTCACCCGCTCAGCCACCACCAGATCCACCAGATAACGCGGATCACGATGACCACCAGGCCGCGCCACCACCAGACACGCACCCGTAACCAGCGGCCAGAAAAACTCCCACACCGACACGTCAAACCCCGACGACGTCTTCTGCAGAACCCGGTCATCACCACCCAACCCATACTCACCCTGCATCCACAACAACCGGTTCACAATCCCCCGATGCGACACCACCACCCCCTTCGGCACACCCGTCGACCCCGACGTATACATCACATACGCCGGACACCCCGGCCGCACCACAACACCAGGAGACGTCCCCGGACAATCCCGCACCACCCCACCGTCATCCACCATCAGCCGCACAGCCGGATGCTCCGGCAAACCCCCCACCGTCTCCGCCGTACACAACACCACCACCGGATCCGCATCAGCCAACATCAACCCCACCCGCGACGCCGGATACTCCGGATCAACCGGCAGATACGCACCCCCCGCCTTCACCACCGCCAACAACGCCACCACCAACTCCACCGACCGCGCCACCGCCACCGCCACCACCCGCTCCGCACCCACCCCCAACCCCACCAAACGCCACGCCAACCGATTCGCCGCCACCTCCAACTCCCCATACGACACCACCCGCCCCTCACACACCAACGCCACCGCACCCGGACTCCGCCGCACCTGCGCCTCAAACAACTCCGACAACGTCACCTCCGGCACCACCACCCCCGTCTCATTCCACCCATCCACCACCCGGGCC
>NZ_JDWE01000119.1:0-4310 GCF_000685765.2 Frankia sp. BMG5.23 | reverse complement strand
ATGCCCGAAGCCGCCGAAGCCGGCCTCGCCCCGGACCGCTGTTTCTTCGCGGCGGGCACCGCGGGGCGCCAGGCGGGCCGGGCGTCCGCGGCCCGGGCGTCCGCGGCCCGGGCGTCCGCGGCCCGGGCGTCCGCGGCCCGGGTATCCGCGGGCTTCGGGTCCGCCGGCGGCTGGCCGGTCGCGGCGAGCATCGCGTTCTCGATCGCCTTGTGACTGGTCGAGCAGACCCCGACCGTGCGCCCCTGCTCGACGAGATGGCGGATGAGCCTGCCGGCGAGGTAGGTCTTGCCCGCCCCCGGCGGCCCCTGCACGGCCAGGTAGGAGCCGTCGAGCATGCTCACCGCGGCGAGCACGGCGGCGATCTGGTCTCCGTCGTGCTCGCCGGGCGCCGGCAGGTCGTCCCGGCCGACCAGCCGCGGGGGGCGACGTCGCAGCAGGTCCAACGCGGGGTCCGCGGGCAGGTCCGGCAGGGCGTCGGCGGTCCGGCGGGCGAGGCCGCGGATCGCCGCCGGCTTGGGTTCCGGACGCACCGGCGATCCGGGCAGCACGGCGAGGGGCGGCCTGCGGGCCACGCCGTCGGGGGCGACGCTCTCCCGCAGCAGCAGCGTGTGCGGCTCGGCTCGCTCGACGACCGCGTCGGTGGTGGCGCCCTCGGCCCCGGGCGGTCCCGGGTAGAGCAGCCGCACCGCCTCGCCGCGGTCGAAGGGATGCGGACGGTCCGGATCGACGCGGGCCTGCAGCAGTCGACGACTCCGCCGCCGTCGCCCGGCCGGTTCGACCCAGTCCTCGACAACGGTCCAGCTCACCGGGACCGCGCAGTCGTCGGCCGATTCCAGCGTGGCGCGATCGGCGGTCAGCGCCGCGAAGTACGACCACCAGGCGGGCTTGTTCTCACGCCGGTGGTATCCGACGGCCGCGGCGAGCAGGGCGCGCGCCCGCTCGTCTCCCGTCCAGTCGGCCGGATCGTCGGGAAGGCCCGCGACGAGGGTGTCGACGAGCGCGTCGTCGGCGGCGTCGACGAGCGCGTCGTCGGCGGCGTCGGCAGCGGTGTCAACGGCGGCAGCGGTGTCGATCCGCGGCGTGCCGCCGTCGGCCCCCCGCAGGCCCAGTAGCCAGCGGTGCAGTCGGTGGGTCGACACGCAGTCGATCCGGTTGTAGTCGGCGATCTGAGCGAGGACGCGGTCGGCCGCGGCGAGCTCCCCGGCGGCGCGGTGTGCCAGGAAGCTCTCGTACGCCACGATGCTGTCGGTGGCGTTCTTCACCTCGGCCTGTCGGGCACCGGGCAGGAACAGCGGTTCGAGGTATTTGATCGAGTAGGACGGCTGGGAGATCCGCAGGCTGCGCCGGACCACGGCGTAGAGATCCACCAGCCGGTGCCCGGCGAGCAGATCGTCTACCTGCCGTTCCCGCGTGCCGTGTCGCGCGGCCAGCCGGCGCAACGCGTTCGGCTCGTAGGGCGCGTAATGGTAGATGTGCGCGCCGGGGTGCGCGCGCAACCGCTCCGTCGCCCAGTCGACGAAACGCTCGAACGCCTGCCGCTCCCCCGCCCGATCGTGTGCCCAGAACGCCCGGAAGAGCTCGCCGTCCGCGAGGGTGACCGCGCCGAACAGGTACTCCAGACCGGCGGCGTCCAGCGCGTACGGATCGCCCTCCATATCGAAGTAGATGTCACCGGGATCGGGCACCGGAAGGGCCGCGAGACCCTCCGGGCCGGTCATCCGGACGGTCACCGTCCCGACCGGGTCGTCCGCGGTACGCGTCGCATCCTGCCCGGCCTGCAGTTCCGCCTGAAGACGCAGTCCCGCGAACGTCGCCGGGGACATCGTCGCGGGCCGCTGGTCGTCGCGGGCCGCGGCGAGCTCCTCCACCGCGGTGATGCCGGCCGCGCGCAGCACCTGTCGCTGGTCGCCGCGCAGCCCGGCGACCAGCGACAGGTCGCGGGCCTCCGCCCGGCCGCGCGCGCAGTGCGCGCTGAACGCGCAGGTGGCGCAGGCCGACCGGGGCTCGGCCCAGGACGGTTCGGGAACCGCGGGGGCAGCCGCCAGCCGATCGGCGAGACGGCTGCGCGCGTGCCCGACCATCGGCACGACATCGTCGACCCGGAACGTGCGCACGACCCCGACCCCGACCCCGACCCCGAGCGCGGGCTCTGGCTCTGGCTCTGGAGCGGTGGCCCGCTGCGCGGGATGCAGCAGATGCATGAACCGCGGAACGGGTACGCCCACCGACGGTAAGGCCGCCGCGTAGGCGGCGAGCTGCAGCACGGCTCCCGGACTGGCGTGCCGGGCGAGCTTGGCGTCGTAGGGCTCGTAACGGCCCGCGACCGCGGGCCCGGTCGATGCGCCGGCGACCGGGTCGAGATGCGCCGCGATGAGGAAGTCGGGGCGCCCCTGGAACGCGCCGTCGAACAGCGCCCCCTGGTAGACGACGGGAACCCCGGCGGCCAACGCCTGGCGGGTCCGCTCGTGGGCCTGGGCCAGGGCGGCGAGCGTGGGGGCGGGCCGCTCGATCGCCACGACCCCGTCCGCGCCAAAACACCGGCGCAGATGCTCCAGCCAGCGTCGTTCGTGCGCCTCGCCGTGCCGCACGGCAGTGGTGTCCGCGGGGGTCAGGCGCACCCGGTCGATCCGGCGCGGCCCGTTCTCCGACGTCTCCCCGGTCACCAGCCCGGCGGCGAGCGCGTGCGCAAGCCCGACGCGATGCCCACACTCGACGACGTCGACAAGATCACTGGCGGAAACCACCCAGCGGTCCTCGAACCTGTGCACGACACCATCCCCATCTGGGCCATCCCGTTTCCATCCGGGCCATCCCGTTCGGTCCCGTGCCAATCCTCTCCCGATCCGGGTTCACGGTCCGGACCAACCCGGCCGGGCGTGCCCCGAAGGACTGAAGGTGGCCGGTGAGGGCGGCGACACCAGCCGGGCGTTGGGTACGCGCCCTGTCCGTCGCGCGGGACACCGAGGTGACGACGGCCATCGGCTGGGGCGTGCGGTCGGCCGCCGGGCCCGTGCCCGGCTCTACACGTGGACCCGTAACCACGAGCAGGCGAGAACTGCCCGGCACACCGCACGGTCGCGAGCGGTGAGCCACGCATGTACCAGCGTGGACGGAGCGGGACACAGTGCTCGTCCAGCGACAGCACAATCTTCAACCGATCGATTGTTAAGATCATAAGGATCGGGAATCCTGGGACTCCGCCTCCTCACGGACCAGAGCCCATGCAACCTAACCAAGGATGACATCACGATTGCGAACCGTACATGATTGCTACGCAAAAGCTTCAAATGCCCCAAAATTCCCAGCAAGCTAGCTGAGATCAAGATCGATAAAAGGGCTTGGCACCCAGTTAGGGAGATTTACGTCACACGCCCCCAGGCGACGCGCGACGCGCATCGACACCAATCCGGGAGTAGCGTACGTAAACATGATGGTTGACGATATGCCTCGGGAGCTCACTTCGGATCTTCATGATCTCACCGACCGGAGAAAAAGGATCAAGAAGATGACCGGAGCGCGGTCGGTGGTCGGTTCGTTGGGGTCGACGAATGAAAAGATCATCTTTGGCACCCCCAGGGGTCCGATCCCTTCCCCGCCCCGAACGCTGATCGACGGCGCCACCCTCCGGTATGTCACCGTCGGTCACGAGCAGGGTGCCGGGCCCGCAGCCGCGGGCGCCGTGATGGTCACCGGACAGCCGCTAGCTCCCAACGAAGATTTCATCTGTGCGGCTCGATGGAGCGCTACGCATACCACTCCAATGGTTAAAAGTCGAACTCTTCGACATCACAAACCGGGAAGGTAATCACGTGACACCCAGCTGGTTCTCGACCGATACTCCTGTACGTCTCGGAGTTGGCGTGTATGACGGCCCGTCCGCACGGCTGGCCGACAAGCACAACCCCGACTTCGTCTGGGTGAGCAGTTTCTGTGTGTCCGCCGCGCTGGGGGGCCTTCCCGATCTCGGGCTAATAGATTCCTCCGAGATGGCCAGTGTGGTACGGACCGTGGCGAGGACGACGCGTCATCCGGTGGTTGTGGACATGGAATCCGGGTACGGAGGCCCGCGCAAGGTAGACCTGGCGGCGCGGACAATCTCCCAGGCCGGCGCGAGCGCGGTGTGCATCGAGGACAACACGCTGGACAAGTGGTCGATCCTGTACCCCGGTGAGCGGGACCTGGCCAGCGTGGAAGAACAGGAGAAATGCCTCCGCGCCACGCGCCGCGGGCTGGAGCCCAGCTGTTTCTTGATCGCCCGAACCGAAGCGTTGGTGGCCGGGCACGGCGTGGCCGAGGCCTTGAACCGCGCG
>NZ_JDWE01000118.1:0-4390 GCF_000685765.2 Frankia sp. BMG5.23 | reverse complement strand
GACATCATCGGTGACAGACAGAACAGACACACCACCCAGGACACATCACCAGCGTCCTCGGTATCAGGAACTACACCCGACGTATCACGAAGAGCCCACAACCCCCCACCAGCATCCCGCGGACACTCCGCCCGACTCCCGCCACAGCCACGACACCGCCACACGGCGGAACCAGCCCCTCCACGCCATCGCCGAATACTTACCACTGAGCCTTTTCAAAGTTAGCTTTCCTAAATCTCTTCCTCGGTGAGAATGAATGCGGCGAGGGCGAACTTCCCGACACGGCGGGGACAGCCGCGGAAGCGGTCGAAGATGTGCCAGTTCTTCAGGATCGCGAAGCCGCGCTCGCCTCTGGCGCGGGTGGCGGCGTGGGCACGGTTGATCTCCTTTAGCTGATCGGACAGGTCGCCGCCGGGTGGCTTCTTGTACGGAACGAGGAGGTGGTCTCCTTCGCCGCCGACATATCCCTTGTCGGCGAAGAGGTGGAGCTCCGAGCGGTCGATCACGTGGAGGATGTCGTGCATGCGGGCGGCGGTGAGGTCGTGGACGCTGCCGGGAAGCCCCTCGGAGATCCAGATCATCCTGCCGTAGGGGTCGGTGAGGCCCTGGAGGTTGATGCCGTGGTACTTGTGCTTGCCCGAGTAGTACAGCTTGTTGTGTGCCCGGACACGGGTGGTGCGCACGACCGTTCCGTCGAGGATGAGGAAGTTGCTCTGCGTCCACGCGAACGTCCACACCGCCGCGAGGCGGCTACGGCCGCGGGTGGCCAGCAGATCGACGGCCTCGCGCACGTAGTTGTAGACCGTCCCGACACTGACGCCGAAGCCTTCGGCGAGTCGCTCGTAGGTGTCGCCGTTGCGTAGGTGCGCGAGCACGAGGAGTGCCTGCCCGTGTGGGGACAGCTTGCGCCACGTCTGGCGCTGAGCGCGGTCGTCGGCCAGCAATGTCGAGGCCCAGGAACGAGCGGAAGCGCAGGCCATACGACCTAAGCCGCACAAGCTGGCGGTGAAAACGCGGTTGCACGACGCGGTCAATGAGCCTTTCCCGGCAACGGGTCGTCGCACTGGGTAGCCGTAACGGACTGTGATGGTCTGGCGGGTGGGGTCGGGCCGGGAGACAAGGCGGCGCGGGGTCTCGGTAGGAAGTGTCCTTCCACAGATCACTTCACCGAAGGACCCCGCGTCCCGCATGAGTTTCACATACACCGCCGAGCTGCCCTTCGGCGATCACACCGTCTTCCGCCTGGCCGGACTGTTGGTCGCGGAGCGTCAGCGTCGTGGTACCCGTAACGGCACTCGCACGCTGTCCGCGCTGGAGCAGGCCGTGATGGCCCTGCGCTGGTTCTGTGACGGCACGCGGACCCGCCCGCCCCTCAACGATCATGGAGTGTCCCGCTCAGTGGGCTACCGCTACCTGCACGAGGGCGTCGCCGTGCTGGCCTGGCAGGCCCCTGACCTGCGCGAGGCGTTGATGCGGGCCAGGATCGCAGGCTATCGCCATCTGATCGTCGATGGCACGGTCATCGAGACCGACCGGCTGCGCGTGCCTGGTCCGAGCGAGGGCGTGGACCTGTGGTGGTCCGGCACGATCTCCAACCACGGTGGCAACATCCAGGTGCTCTCCGCCCCGGACGACGGCTGGCCACTGTGGGTCTCCGACGTGCGGCCCGGCCGCGAGCACGACTCGACCGCCCTGAAAGCCTCCGGGGCGCTGCCGGTTCTCGCCGAGTGGACCGCCGACCTGCACGAGGTGCTGTTCGACCTCGGTTACGAAGGGTTGGGCGGCCCGGCCGGGCCGCCCACGCTCGCCCGCAAGAAGCCCACGGCTCCTACCCAGAGAGTCACACAAGCCTACCACCAGCAAAATCAGTGGCCGGGTACCGCGCGGTCGGCGGCCTCGGCAGAGTGCTCGGAGATGCCGACCATGCCGGCGATCCTGGCCTGCTTCGGCCGAGTCGACCCCCGCGGCCGGCGCTCCGCCCGGCCCGACCGCGGCGCGAGCTTCAGCCGCGTGTTCAGTTCGCCACGCGCCTGAACGAAGAGCGTCTGGTAGATCGTCTCGTGCGACACGCGCATCTCCGGATCATCCGGGAAATCCTTCTTCAGCCGATTAGACACCTGTTCCGGCGAGAAGTCGGCCGACAGCCGTTCGGCCACCGCGTCGTGCAGCCGGACGTGAGTTTCCAGCTTGAACGCCTTCGGTCGCCGCCGCCGCTCGTCGGCGCGTTTCTGCGCGTCCGCGGCGCGGTATCCGGCATTGCCGCCGTTGCGCGCGACCTCACGGCTGATCACCGACTGGTTTCGGTCCAGCCGGGCCGCGATCATCCGGTGTGACAGTCCCTCGGCCAAGCCCCTGGAGATCGCCTCCCGCTCCTCCAAGGTCAACTCGACGCCGCGCACTCAGCCCTCCGATCAGTGGATCATCTTTCTACCAGCACTGATGCTCTGATCATCTGAGACCGCCCCGGGTGGCCGTGGTGGGTACACACCGGTACCGGTCGGGTCTTGGTGACGCCGGGTGGGTGGTTGCCGAAGCGGTGTTGCCGCCGGGGCATCGTGGGCGCCATCCGGTACGTGGCTACGTGGCCCGCAACGGGATCGCGTGGCGGGCGCTGCCGGCGGGCTTCCCGGCGTGGCGGGCGGTCTGCGGCTTCTTCGACCGGTGGAAGAACAAGGGCGTGACCGCCAGGGCCCAGGGCGCGTCGCGGGGCGGACCCGGCCCGCGGGGGTCGTGGACCATCCTGAAGACCACCGTCGAGACCACCCGGGAGAACCCCGGCCGGAAAACCTCCGGGGCCCTGCCGGGACGAGGGGTGGTCGAACGCACCCTCGCCTGGCTTACCGCCCACCGGCGGCTTGCCCACGGCTATGGACGTCATCCCGCCGCCTCCGAATCGTTCATCAACGGGCTCGTGCGCGCTGGTCCGCGCTAGTCGTAGCTCTTCCGGCCGGTAGGACTTGCCGCCCTTCCAAAAACGTTACGAACGGGCCGGCAAGCCGGCAAGTTTTGTGAATAAATGACTTTTTTGCGCATTCTGCGGATCGGGGCCGGTGGTGAGGGGCCGCCGGCCACAGCGGAAGAAACCGCCGGCGGCGTGTCACCGCCGTGGGGCTGGCACGCAGATCGCACAGCGGTGAACGCTGCGAACGAGCCGGCAAGTTTTGTGAATAGACAGCTTTTTGCGCATTCTGCGCAGGCGAGGAGCTGGCCCGCACCGGCGAGCAGCGCTGCCGGGACCGCGACCGCCAGCCCACCCCACACCGGCCTTTTCCGGCGACCGCCCGAACGCGATCTTCCGCAGCACCGCGAGCCCAGCCCGCAGCGCCTCACGCTCGGTCTCCCGCTCAACCAGCCGGCTACCCGAACAGAACCCTCACCACCCACCCAAAGATAGCAATAAGGTGAAGGATCATTATGCTTCCACACGACTTCGCGGATTAAAACGCGGATTAAAACTCAGTAGCGGAAGACCCACGGTCTCGGGAAGCCGGAGACGTTCACTTTTCTGGGGTTCACGTGTCTGTGCGCGACGTCCAAGAAGGGGAACTTCTGGGTGAGGCGCGTCACGGGCAAGAGGCGGATGCGGGCGAAGCTCAAAGAGATCAAGGAGGAACTGAAGCGGCGCCGGCACCAACCCGTCCCGCTCCAAGGGCAGCGGCTACGCAGTGTGGTGGTTGGGCATCTCAACTACTACGCCGTGCGCGGCAACACGGACGCGGTCGCGTCCTTCCGCATCCAGGCGACACGGCACTGGTTCAAGGCGCTTCGCCGACGAAGCCGGCGCACGCGACTGACCTGGGCGCGCATGGGGCGCCATGCCGACTGATGGCTACCACCCGCCCGCCCACGCCACCCGATGCCGAGCGTGCGCTTCGACGCCAGAACCCGAGGCAGGAGCCCAGTGCGGTAATTCCGCACGCTGGGATCGGTGCGGGGGCCTCCGCAAGGACGGTCCCGTCGACCCCATGGACGCACACACCAGCAAGGCCCTGCGGCTGTCGGACCCTCAGCGCCGTGCGCTGACTCTCGTTGCCGAGGGCACGGTTTTCTACCGGGCCGACAGCGTCGGTCACGGCTACTTCTCGGCGCGCGGCGCNTCNGAGATCAAGCTCAATGCCCGAACCATCGACAGCCTAGCCAGGCACGGTCTGATCGTCGAGGTTCCNGACCNGTTCCGTGACCTGCGCGGGGGGCTGGTTCGTNTCCGGCCGTACCGGCTGACCGACGCGGGCCGCACCGCCTTGGGGCTCGTTCATGAGGCCCCGCAGGCCGATGCCCCGGCGACGGTGGACGTTGCCGACGTCCGGGTGGGCATGGCTACGCCGCTGGGATGGGTCGACTACATTTCCCCTCTCGATGACGGCGGGGCCATCGTCTACTACCGGCCGTT
>NZ_JDWE01000117.1:0-4622 GCF_000685765.2 Frankia sp. BMG5.23 | reverse complement strand
GTGACATCATCGGTGACAGACAGAACAGACACACCACCCAGGACACATCACCAGCGTCCTCGGTATCAGGAACTACACCCGACGTATCACGAAGAGCCCACAACCCCCCACCAGCATCCCGCGGACACTCCGCCCGACTCCCGCCACAGCCACGACACCGCCACACGGCGGAACCAGCCCCTCCACGCCATCGCCGAATACTTACGCCCGGTCAGGGCCCACAAAAGCCCTGGCCGGGCCGGCGCTGGCTCAGAGCACCGTCGGCTGGTGGTGGCTGCCGTACGGACGGGTGATGATTTCCATACCATGCCCCGCCGGATCCATAAAGTACACGCCCAGGCCACCGTGGTTTCGGTTGGGGGGTGTCAAGATAACGGCTCTGCCAAGATAACGGTGTAAATCGGGTTGAGGTGGGCTACTTGCGGCCTGCGGTGAGCCGGCCGTCGAACGCGACGTCGAAGGCGTTGAGAGCGCCCTTCCAGCGGATCACCCAGCGCTTGCGGCCCTGCCCGGTGGGGTCGAGGCTCATGACCGCCAGGTAGATGCACTTCAGCGCGGCGGTCTCGTTCGGGAAGTGCCCGCGGGCCCGGACCGCGCGGCGGATCCGGGCGTTGACGCTCTCGATCGCGTTGGTCGAGCAGATCACCCGGCGGATCTCGGCGTCGAAGGCCAGGAACGGCGTGAACTCCGCCCAGGCGTTCTCCCACAACCGGACGATCGCCGGATACTTCCCGCCCCAGGCCTCGGCGAACTCCAGCCACCGCTCGGTGGCCGCGATCCTCCTGGTCGGGCTGGTGGCGGTGCTGCTGGACACCACCATCGTCAACGTCGCCACCGCGCGGCTGGCCACGGACCTGCACACCGGCGTCTCCGTGGTGCAGTGGGTGAGCACCGCGTTCCTGCTCGCCCTCGGCGTGAGCATCCCGCTGACCGCCTGGGCCGTCGGCCGCTTCGGCGGCCGGCCGCTTCGGCGGCCGGGCGGTGTGGCTGGCGGGCGTCGCGCTGTTCACGGTCGGCTCGGCGCTGGCCGGCGCGTCGTGGAACATCGGCGGCCTGATCGCCTTCCGGGTGGTCCAGGGACTCGGCGGCGGACTGATGCTGCCGGTGCAGCAGACCCTGCTGGTGCGCGCCGCCGGCCCGGCCCGGCCCGGCTGGGGCGGGTGATGGCCGCGATCAGCCTGCCCGCCGTGGTGGTCCCGATCCTGGGCCCCGTGGTCGGCGGCCTGATCCTGCAGGCGGCGAGCTGGCGCTGGATCTTCCTCATCAACGTGCCGATCGGCCTGCTCGCCTTCGTCCTGGCCTGGCGCGGGCTGGACCGCGACCAGGACCGGCAGCGCCGCCCGCTGGACGTCGCGGGCCTGGTGCTGTTCGTCCCCGGCGCGGTCGCCCTGCTCTACGCCCTGACCCGGGTCGCGCAGCTCGGCGTCCGGCCGGGGGCCTGGGTGCCGCTGGCCCTCGGCGTCCTGCTCCTGGCCGGGTTCGCGGTCTACGCGGCGCGGGTCGGCGACGCCGCGATGCTCGACGTCCGGCTGTTCCGGGTCCGGTCGTTCGCGGCCTCCTCGGCGCTGCTGTTCCTGTCCGGGCTGTCGCTGTACGGGGTGGCGTTCCTGCTACCCCTCTTCTACCAGCAGGTCCGCGGATACTCCGCGCTGACCGCGGGGCTCCTGCTGGCTCCCCAGGGCATCGGCAGCCTGGCGGCGCGCAGGTCCGTCGGCAAGCTCTCGGACCGCTACGGGCCGCGTCCGGTTGTGCTCGCCGGGGTGGTGTGCGCGCTGGTCGGGAGCCTGCCGTTCGGCTGGGCCGGCGTGCACGGCGGCCAGGTGCCGCAGATCGCCGGCCTGGTGGTGCGCGGGGCGGGGCTGTCGGCGGTGAACATCGCCGTGATGGTCGCCGCCTTCCAGGGCCTGTCCAAGGACCGGATCCCGCACGCCAGCAGCACCACCCGGATTCTGCTCCAGGTGGGCGGCTCGTTCGGGGTGGCGGTGGCCGCCGTGGTGCTTCAGCACGAGCTGGCCGGGCACCCCGGCGGCCCGGTGGCGCACGCCTCCGGGTTCGGCGCCGCGTTCCTGTGGATGACCGCGTTCACCGTGGTCGCCGTGCCGCCGGCGCTGATGCTGCCAGGTAGGCGGCGGCCGGAACCCGAGGCGGCCGCGGCCGCCCCGCCCGTGACCCCGGCGGGGTCCGAGGCGCAGAGTCGACCGGGCCCCCGGTGCCCGGCCTGGTGCCCGAGCACGTCGCCGCTCCGAAAGGCATGCACTAACCTGGGGGAGAGCCGGCCGGGCCCGTCGGCGTCGCGGCCGTCACCGAGGGATCCGCACATGGCCACTGAGACATCCCCGCCCGCTGGGATCCCACCCGCCGAAGTCCCGGCCGCCGAGCGCCCGGTCGCGCCGGCGATGCGCGCCGACGCCCGGCGCAACCGGGCCCGGGTGCTGAAGGCCGCGCAGGAGGCCTTCGCCTCCGTGGGGCTCCAGGTCGGCCTGGACGAGATCGCCCGCCGGGCCGGGGTCGGCGCCGGGACCGTCTACCGGCACTTCCCGACCAAGGAGGCCCTCTTCGACGCGGTGATCCTGGACCGCGCGCAGCGCCTGGTGGACCGCGCCGAGGAGCTGGCCGACGCCCCCGAGCCGGGCGCGGCCTTCTTCGCCTTCATCTCCGGGATGCACCGGGAGAGCGCCGCCAAGCGTGACCTCATCGACGCCGTGGCCGGGATAGGCGTCGACATTACCGCCAGCCTCACCGACGCCAACCGCGGCCTGTGGGCCGCCGTCGAGGTGCTGATGCGCCGGGCCCAGCAGGCCGGGACGGTGCGGACGGACGTGGACATCACCCTGCTCAAGGTTCTGCTGCGCGCCGTGTTCATCGCCAACGACGGCGTGGGCGGCGGGCCGAAGGAGGCCGACGGTGTGATGGCCGTGATCTGCGACGGGCTGCGAGCGCAAGCGGCCCGGTGAGACCGGTTCCGGTCTCACCGGGCCGTCGGCGGCGCCGCTGCTCAGCCGTCCGACTTCGGCTGACTCAGTCGGCTGACGCCGGGGCGAGTCTCCCCTCAGCGCCCGGCGGCTCGGCCGGGATCGGAGGTCCGGCAGCCGCCTGGACCAGCGCGCCCAGGCCGGTTTCCCCGTCCTGGTCGGCGAGCACGCGGGAAGCCGGGATGAACAGGCTGAGCACCGCGGCGGCGAGCAGCACCGCCACCCCCACCCACAGCGCCGCCACCATGCCGTGAACGAACGCGCGGGCGGCGTCGAACGGGAAAGCCCGGACCACGGTGAAGTGCGCCAGGTACACCGTCGACAGCGCCGCGATGCCGAGCGCGCCGCCGATCTCGCGGACGGTGTTGTTCGCCCCCGAGGCCTTGCCGTACTCGTGTGGCCGCACCGAGCCCAGCACCACGGCCATGGTCGGCGCGAACACCAGACCCATCCCCACCCCGGCCAGGACCAGCGCCGGGACCAGCCGGGCGTAGGACAGGCCGACCTGGGCGATAGCCGCCACCCAGGCCAGGCCCAGCCCCTGCAGGGCCAGCCCGGAGGCCATCAGCCGGTTGCCCCCCACCCGGTCGATGCAGGCCCCGGTGATCGGGGCCACCAGCATCGGCATGGCCGACCACGGCAGGGTCCGCACTCCCGCGCCCAGCGCCGAGTAGCCAAGGGAGTCCTGGAAGTACTGCGACAGGAAGAAGATCGAGCCGAACACCCCGAAGTAGAAGGCGAGCGACACCAGGTTGCTCAGCACGAACGCGGGTTGCCGATAGAAGTGCAGCGGCAGCAGCGGCGAGCGGGCCCGGCGCTCCCAGGACACGGCCGCGGTCGTCAGCACGACCGCGGCGGCCAGCGGGACCAGGACCGACGGGGAGGCCCAGCCGGCCGTGCCGACCTGGACGATGCCCCACACCGCCAGGGTCACGGCGCCGATCACCAGCGCCATGCCGGGCAGGTCCAGCCCGCTGTCCTCGCCGTGGCTCTCACGGACCCCGCGCAGGACGAACGGCACCGCGCCCACGGCCACCCGACGCTCTCCCTCGGCTGGGGCCTGTGGGCCGACACCGGCGGCGCCGGCATGACCAGCGCCATGCGGACCGCCGACGTGGCCCGCCTGGCCCGCAAAAGATGGGCGGCCCAACGATCCGAGACGCGGTGCCGCACGACATGTCGGCGATCCGGGAGATCGCCGATGAACACGAGATCCGAACCAGTTGGCCGTGGAAGGTCCGGACTTACGCGCCCTGGATTCTTCGCTGATCCTCATTCCACTGCGGTCTGATTGTGGGGGCGCCTGCCCGTTCCCAGCTGAGCGCAGGTGACGATCCTCCGGATCGTGCATCGGCGGCGACGGTATCGGCGGTGCTGCACATGTCCGGGGCCGCGGACAGTGACCGCGCCGGTGCCACCCAAACCGATTCCCAAGGGCCGGTTCACCGCNGGGTTCCTCGCNCGNCTTCNCTACGAGAAGTANGTCCTGGGCCTGCCGTTGCACCGGATCGCTCGGGCGCTGGCNGCCGACGGGCTCGGTGTTGCCGAGGGCACTCTGTGTGGGGCGTTGAAGGACGTGCATGGACTNCTCGGCGGGCTCGATGAGCAGATCGTGGCGCGTAACGCCGCCGCCGGTCATGTCCACGCGGA
>NZ_JDWE01000116.1:0-4682 GCF_000685765.2 Frankia sp. BMG5.23 | reverse complement strand
GATCAGAAGTCATCCCTCGACCGAGATCACGACAGGGACGGAACACAGGCTAGTTCACAAAGAATCTTGTCCTAAAAATCTTGACAAGTTCCGCGCAGAGCGACTCCGAAGGGCCAAATCCTTCATCTGCTACACAGCACCGCAGTCAGAAGCTCTTCCTACAATTCACTCCCTTCCACGTTCGTGGCGCACCTTGTCGTTTAACTTGTCGGTCCTTCAGGTCCTGCGGTCGTTGACCTGTCCGTGGTCTTCCCGACCGGTTGGATGATCGCTTGTCGTCGGTTGGCGTGGCCGGGTGGGCTGCCGGGGCCGTGGCGGGGTGGCCGGCCGGACGCCTTCGGCGGGCGGGGCGGGCAGGCGGAAGACCCGGTCGCAGCGCAGTCGGCCGACACCGAACCACGCACCCGGCGGAACACACCACTTCCGAGCACCTCAGGCGAGACTCGAGCGATCACAAGCGATCACGTAGATCGCAACCACTCAGCCAGTTGCCCGTTACAGAGAGACGTTCCTAGCGCCAACCGCCGCCGTCTGGCGACAGTCGCGAAGCTGCAGGTCGTCCTGCCATCCCTTGGCTTCCAGCGCCAACCACGGCGGGTTCGGGCGGACCGTCCGTCATCAAAAATGATCATGTTCGCCACCGCGCCGCCAGACCATAGGTGACCGCAGGCCTCACGCGTCGCCCCGAGGACGCCCATATTCATCCGTACAGTTGACGACATGGGCCACTCGGTGGGCTATCGTAAACGAATCAGCTGATGTATCGTGGTTGCAGGGGAAGGTCAGGATCATGTTTCAGATCTTCGAGGCTCTTGCGAATCCGCCCTGGTGTGACCTGATCGAGCGGCTGAGCGACGGCGACGCCACGGTCGGCGAGCTCGCCGAGTGGTGCAAGGCCGACGTGCAGACGGTCTGCAAGCACATCGAGGTACTCGAGCAGGCCGGCCTGGTCAGCCGCACCGGGGATGCCCACCGCAGCCTGGTGCGCCTCAACGCGGAGGTGTTCGACCTGATAACCACACGGATTGTCGACGGCTTCCGTCCGGAGCATTGGGGCATCGCCCCAGACAGGGCGCAATTGATGGGGATAATAGTGAAGAATCCGGGGCGAGCGCACCGGATCGTCCACCGGTGACCTGATGGATATCCAGCTCAACGGCACGAAGGTCGGAGTTGTCGGGCTCGGCACGATGGGCGCCGGCATCGCCGAGGTAATGGCGCGCGCCGGCATCGAGGTGGTCGGCGTCGAGCTCAACGACGAGACGCTGGCCCGTGGGCTCGATCGGATCCGGCACTCCACGGACCGGGCGATGAGCCGCGGCAAGTTGACCAAGGTCGAGCGGGACGCCCTGCTCGCCCGTATCCAGGCCGGAACCGGGATCGAGGCCGTGGCCGACTGCCAGCTGGTCATCGAGGCGATTCCCGAGCGGATCGAGAAGAAGCTCGGGCTCTTCGCCGAGCTGGACAGGCTGTGTCCGCCAGAGACGATCTTTACGACGAACACCAGCTCCCTGCCAATCATCACGTTGGCCGTCGCTACCTCACGCCCCTCCCGGGTTGTCGGGACCCACTGGTCCAACCCCGCACCGGTCATGGGCCTGGTCGAGATCATCCATACTGCGGTCACCGACCCGTCTGTACTGGAGGATGTCGGGACGCTCGTCGCGAAGGTCGGAAAGACCGCGGTGGTCGCCGGGGACCGGGCGGGTTTCATCGTGACCGCCCTGCTGTTCGGGTACCTTAACAGCGCTGTCCGGATGCTGGAGGCGTGCTACGCCACCCGTGAGGACATCGACGCCGCCATGCGGTTCGGCTGCGGTCACCCGATGGGCCCATTGGCACTGCTCGATCTGATCGGTCTCGACTCCGCGTACGAGATTCTCGACTCGATCTATCACACCTCCCGCGACCACCTGCACGCACCGGCCCCGCTGCTCAAGCAGCTAGTGACCGCCGGCATGCTCGGCCGCAAGACCGGGCGGGGTTTCTACACCTATGCCGCCCCTTACTCCTCCGAGATCGTCGACATGGTCGAACCACCCCAACTCGGCTTCTTCGCGGTCCCAGGACGGCCGGTGCACACGATCGGCGTGGTCGGCACCGGCACCATGGCCAGCGGAATCATCGAGGTCTGTGCCCACCATGGCTACAAGGTGGTGTTCCGTGCACGGAGCGAGAAGAAAATCGCCGCTGTCCGGACGAAGATCGAGCGGTCACTGGACAAAGCGGTCGAACGGGGAAAGATCTCATCGGACGAGCGTACTTCGACACTGGCACGGGTTCGAGCTTCGACCGATCTGTCCGTCCTCGCCGAGTGTGACCTCATCATCGAAGCGGTCGTTGAGGACTTGGACGTCAAACGGGCGCTGTTCGCTGAACTCGACACGGTTGCACGCCCGGGAGCGGTCCTCGCGACGACCACGTCCTCGCTGCCAGTGATCGAGTGTGCCACCGCCACGTCCCGCCCGCAGGATGTGGTCGGTATGCACTGGTTCAACCCAGCGAAGAAGATGCGCCTGGTCGAGATCGTGCCGACCATCGTAACCGCGGACGACGTGACCGCGACTGTCTTCGACGTGGCCAGGACGGCGGGCAAGTACCCGGTCCGGTGTGCCGACCGCGCCGGCTTCATCGTCAACACCCTACTGTTCCCATATCTCAATGACGCGGTGAAGATGCTGGAGTCCCATTACGTGGATATCGATGTGATCGATACAGCCATGAAGGTCGCCTGCGCACACCCGATGGGGCCGTTCGAACTCGCCGATGTCATCGGCCTGGACGTGACACTCGCCATCCAGCGCGCCCTGTACCGGGAGTTCCGCGAACCCGGGTACACCCCGACGCTCCTGCTGGAAGACCTCGTCAGGTCCGGATGTCTGGGGTACAAGACCGGGCGGGGTTTCCGGGTCTACTGAACATCTGCTCGATGTCGGCATCGTATAGGAGAGTTCGACCGTGAAAGAAATAAGGTCAGCTATTCTCGCCGGTGACACGCCCAAGGAGGCCTTTACATCCCTCCGGGTGCCGGAGACCTACCGGGGAGTGGTCGTCCGAAAGGAAGACGTCAACATTTTCAGTGGGCTCGCATCCCGCGACAAAGACCCCCGACGTTCACTGCACCTGGACGAGGTCGCGACACCGGAGATCGGCCCCGGTGAGGCGCTGGTCGCCGTGATGGCGTCCTCGATCAACTACAACACGGTGTGGACGTCGGTCTTCGAACCCCTGCCGACGTTCGGTTTCCTGGAGCGCTACGGCCGTCTCTCCCCGCTCAGCAAGCGACACGACCTGCCTTATCACGTCGTAGGGTCCGATCTCGCCGGTGTCGTGCTGCGCACTGGGCCGGGGGTACACGCCTGGTCGCCAGGTGACGAGGTGGTGGCCCACTGCCTGTCGGTCGAGCTGGAACGGCCGGAGGGCCACAACGACACGATACTGGATCCGGAGCAGCGCATCTGGGGTTTCGAGACCAACTTCGGTGGCCTCGCCGAACTGGCTCTGGTCAAGGCGAACCAGCTCATGCCGAAACCGGCGCATCTGAGCTGGGAGGAGGCCGCGGCATCGGGCCTGGTGAACTCCACCGCATACCGTCAGCTGGTGTCGCGCAACGGCGCGGACATGAAGCAGGGAGATATCGTGCTGATCTGGGGCGCGAGCGGGGGTCTGGGCTCCTACGCCACGCAGCTGGCGGTGCGCGGCGGTGCCATCCCAGTCTGCGTTGTCTCTTCTTCCGAGAAAGCCGAAATTGCCCACAGGATGGGCGCCGAGCTGGTGATCGACCGGACGTCGGAAGGCTACCGGTTCTGGACGGATGAGCACACCCAGAACCCGAAGGAATGGCAGCGCTTTGGCAAGAAGATCCGGCAGCTCACCGGCGGGGAGGATCCGGACATCGTTTTCGAGCATCCCGGACAGGAGACCTTCGGCGCCTCGGTCTATGTGGCCCGCCGCGGCGGAACGATCGTCACCTGCGCCTCCACCAGCGGCTTCGTCCACTCCTACGACAACCGCTATCTCTGGATGAATCTGAAAAAGATAGTGGGGTCGCATTTCGCGAACTACCGCGAGGCCTGGGAGGCCAACCGATTGATCACCAAGGGGCTGGTTCATCCGACCGTGTCACGGGTGTATCCACTGGACGAGACCGGCCAGGCCGTCTACGAGGTGCACCGCAACCTGCACCAGGGCAAGGTCGCGGTCCTGTGCCTCGCGCCGCAGGAGGGCCTCGGCGTGCGCGACAACGCGATACGGACCCGCCATCTGGAAGCGATCAACCGCTTCCGCGAGACGTGATCATGAATTTTGGATTTTCCGCGGGAATAGCGGAGGTCGGAATTCGCCAGCCTCCCCGGCCCTGCCGCCACCAAGACGGACGTGTACCGCGGTGTTGTTGCACGCGGCCTCCACCTCCTACGGATCGCGAGGATCATCGGCGGGGGATCACCCCCGCATCAGGGAAGGGGCTCCTGTACCGCCATCACCGGACGCTGAAGGGAGGGGATGTGGCGTGGCCTCCGAACTGTCGACCTCGGACTAGCAAGTCAACAATCTAAGCTAATCCAACATCAATGGAGGTTTGCCTTCATGAGCGGCGTAACCAGTTCGGATTTTTCGGACCACCTCGATACGCATGGACCTTTGCTAGTCGGAGCATGGAAGCTTGTCTCGTTCATCGTTAC
>NZ_JDWE01000115.1:3182-4688 GCF_000685765.2 Frankia sp. BMG5.23 | reverse complement strand
GATGGTCAGTCACTGGTGGTTTGGGGTGATCTTTACCGACAGTCACCCAGCCCCCGATTCACGCACGTTTTACGTGGTGATGAATATGTGGAACGTATTGATGTACTTCATGCCTGGCATGTTTGCCGCGCTGTCAGTCGGGTGCCTCGCGGTCGCGCTGGTCTTTGAGAGTCTGGGGCTGTTTAGCCTTTATACCACCCTGCTGTGGCAAAAGTGCTGCATGTACCGCCAGTCTCGCCAGCGCCGGGAGGTTGTATGAAATTACGTGCTCTCTTCATCGGCCTGGCGCTGGGGCTGGCGACCGTTGCACCGGCCGTGGCCGACATGAACAGTGATATGAACCAGTTTTTTGACAAGCTGGGGTTTGCGTCCAACACCACGGCACCGGCGGTCTGGCAGGGGCAGGCGGCTGGGTATATCTCGGGCGGGTCGATTTACGCCCGCACCGGCGTGAAGCAAATACAGCTGATCTCGATGTCGTTGCCGGATATCAATGCCGGCTGCGGCGGCATCGATGCGTACCTGGGGGCGTTCAGCTTTATCAACGGCGAGCAGCTGCAGCGCTTTACCAAACAGATCATGTCCAACGCCGCCGGCTACTTCTTCGATCTGGCCTTGCAGACTACCGTGCCGGAGCTGAAAGACGCCAAAGACTTCATCCAGAAAATGGCCAGCGACATCAACAGCATGAACATGAGCAGCTGTCAGGCGGCGCAGGGCATTGTCGGCGGGCTGTTCCCGCGCACGCAGGTCTCTCAGCAGAAGGTCTGCCAGGACATTGCCGGCGAATCCAACGTCTTCGCCGACTGGGCTGCCTCGCGGCAGGGCTGCACGGTGGGTGGCAAAGGGGACTCGGTGCGTGACCGGGCAGGAGAGAAGGATAAGGAGCGTATCTCCAAGAACATCAACATCATGTGGGATGCGTTATCCAAAAACCGGATGTTCGACGGCAACAAGGAGTTGAAGGAGTTTGTGATGACGCTGACCGGCTCGCTGGTGTTCGGCCCCAACGGCGAAATCACGCCGCTGCCGCCACGCACCACCGATCAGAGCATCATCAAGGCGCTGATGGAAGGGGGAGCCGCACGCGTTTATCACTGCAACGACAGCGACAAGTGCCTGAAGGTGGTGGCCGACAGCACCACGACGATAAGTCCGGACAATGCCCTGAAAGGGCAAATCAAGAAAATGCTGTTCAGCATCGAGAGCAAGGCGCGCAGCGACGAGCGGCTGACGGATGCGGAGAAAGGCCTGATTTCCAGCACGCATGTGCCGTTGCTGACTTACCTGACCGACCCGCAAATGCTCGGCGTGTCCAGCGCAATGGTGCACCAACTGGCCGACTACGTGGGTTACGACATCCTGATGCAGTACCTGCAGGAGTTGATGGGCGGCGCGCGCGCCATGCTGGCGACCGGCAACTACCCGGAGGCTACCGTTGAGCAAATCAACAACAACTTCACGCAGGCCGGGCAGCTTATCGCCTCCCTGCAATCGCGCGTTCAG
>NZ_JDWE01000115.1:0-1437 GCF_000685765.2 Frankia sp. BMG5.23 | reverse complement strand
TTCAACAGCAACATCAGCAGCGCCTGGACGCAGCTGTCGCAGTTTACCGGCCAGCGTGGCAGCAGCGACAGCATGACCCACGGTGCCGACACGGCGCAAAACAGCCAGTCCAGCATCGCCGCGCACAAAATGGCGAGCGCGGTGGAAAGCTATGCCAATGCCAACAATGTCAGCAAAGAGCAGGCAACCAGCGAACTGGCATCACGTTCGATGGATGTTTCTGGCGGTGGAGAAGTGCGAGGCGGTGTTAGAGGGAGCTATGGACTTAAGGTCTTGGGCAATGGTGTAACAGCTGAAGGTTACGCAGGCCTATCTGCTGGCTTTAAAGGGACTGACCATGATGCGCATTCAGCCAGCAGTGGTACTAGGTCCAGTCAGGATGCGCGTCACGACCAGAGCGCCCAGGCCGTTGCCGACTTTAAAGAGGGGATGGACTACCTGACCAGCCAGCGCACCAGCCAGTCCGGCAGTCATACGGATAACAATGCGGACTCGCGCATTGATCAGCTTTCTTCGTCTTTGTCGGGTGCCAAGAGCAGCTACGAACAATACAGCAGTGCACATACCCGCAGCCAGGAACTGTCACAGCAGGCCTCTCGTACCGAGAGTCTCAGTGGCGATATGCGCGAGAACCTGAGCCAGCAGTTTGCGCAGTACGTGATGGACAAGGCACCAAACGACGCCGGCAACATTTTGACCGGCCAATCGCAGGACGCCGTTGCCGCGCGTCAGTCGCTTGCGCGTGATTTTGTGCGTGAACAGGTGGCGCCGCAGGTGGATGCACAATATCAGTCCAGCAGCGGTACGCTTGGCGCCGGCATGGGGGTTGTTGGTGGCGGAGGCTCTGGCCAGGATATTCAGGCTGATTATCAAAACCACCAGAATGCGGTTGAAAACAGAACCTCACAAGCCGGAATACGCAATGATGTGGGGACTCAGGTTAATAGTATGGTTGATAATAACCAAACAGCCCAACAAAAAACTCAGACAGATATTCATAGTCAACAACAAAATATTGAAGGGCAGAGAAACGAACTGCAGCAACATCATTCATCAGAAAGAACTGCACAAAATAAAACTTATGCCCTTGAAAAGGATAGACAGGAAGGTATACCAGGTGCAAGTAGTCAAGATGAAATGATGGCGAAAGCGAAAGCTATGCAGGATAAATTCAATAAAGAACGGGGTGGTAAATGACAATTACACATAAGACGGTACAAGAAGAAGCAAAGAAGCTTAAGTCCATTTTTGAGACCGGCGATGTTGAAATTCCTTCATTTTGGAACTGTGCATGGCCGGGGATGCTTCTTGTGGTCTGGTTAGTATTGTGGCCTTTTATTGCGTTCGGAATACTCAGTGAACCATCCGAAGGGATAGTAATAGCTATTGGATTTGGAGCTTTTCTCGGTTTTTTGGTGTCTATAGCTATTTTTAATA
>NZ_JDWE01000114.1:0-4755 GCF_000685765.2 Frankia sp. BMG5.23 | reverse complement strand
CGTCCACACGGGCCGACTCGACCAGGTAGTAGTACGTCTTCCCACCGACCTTCTTCCCCACCAACGACGACATGCTTTAGGTAATACACACCGGAAGGCGAACTGTCGATCAGGCGAGTACTCAAAGATCCAGNTCAGACCGTCCTGAACCAGCCACCGGCCAGCTCAACGGACTCCAAAGATCAACTTATCTAGGAAACTCCCGCTAGGCTCGCCAGTGGGACGACGTGGGCCGACCCGGGCGCGGCCCGCTCCCCCCGGGGCATCGGCACCTGGGGCGCGCCCGCCTCGCCAGAGTCCGAAGCCAGCTCCGCGACCAGATCAGTGAGGCCGTGGGAGTGCGCGGCGGCGCGGTCAATGGGAAGCGCCACCTGTTGCCCGCCGACGATGACCGGCACGGTGAGCGCCGGCGCCTGGCTCCCTCCGGTGGCCCGGGTGCGCGGCTCCCCGGGACGGTCGAACCAGAGCAGTTCCCCCGGGATGCCGAGGATTTGGCTGTAGCGAATCAGCTTGGTCAGCTCTTCGGGGGCGCGGCCGTTCTCTATCCGGCTGAGCTGCGCCTGTGTCAGGCCCAGCCACCCGCCCACCAGCTCCTGAGAGATGGGTTGGGCATGGTGGGGATGGGTCCGGTAGGCAAAGATCACCCGGCCCATGTGCCACGTCGCCAGGGCGTCGCTCATCTGATCCAGCGCCCAGAACTCCGGGGGCACCTCGGGCGGGCGGACCCGGGCGTCGATGACGGCGCGCTGGCAGGTGCCGCACATGGGCTGCGGGTTGTCGGCGGCCAGGCGGCGTTTGCACCGGGCGCAGTGCCGTAGGTCAGGCGTGGTCGTCATGCCTGGCCATCCCCCGTTCCGTAACCGTTTGGGCACGATCCGGACCCGACCGTAACACCCTCCGGCGCAGTGTCTATGCGTCTCGCGTATGCCCGGCACGAACCACAGGCGTGGTCCTCCACGATCCCCGGCCGGACCCTGAGGACATCTCAATCCCCGTCCCCAGGGTGCGAAAGGGGGATGCCGTGACCCTCACGGTTGCCGTCCCGGTCTTCGGACCTCCGGCCGCTGGCAAGACCACGCTGACGGCGCGGCTCAGCAAGGCCCCGGCCACCGCCGTGTTCCGCCTGCGTGAGCACGTCCCCACCACGATCTTGGCGGCCACGGCCACCAGCGCGGAACGCCTGGGCTGGATTGACGACTTCACCGTGATTGCCACCCTCCGGGCCTACCTGGAGGACTTGGTCACGGCCGGGGGCACGGGGACAGTCATCTTCGACAACTTCCCCGGCAATGCCGCCCAGGTCCGGCACTTCTTGGCGGCGCTCCGGCAGACGGCCCCCGGCTGCGCCGTCGTCGCCGTGGAGCTGACGGTGAACGTCACCACGCTGTACCGGCGGGCCTATCACCGCCGGGTCTGCCACCGCTGCGAGCGCGACCCCATCCGTGACCCCCGCCTCCCCGCCGAGGCCCGCGCCGACGACCCCCAGCGCTGCGCGCGGTGCGGCGGCATCCTCCACCCCCGCCGCGGGGACGCGCCCCGGCTCCTCCGCGCCCGGCTACAGCGGTACCGCCAGACCGCTGACGGGATCAAGGAGGCGTTCGCGGGTGGCGGCGTCACCGTTCACGCGCTCGACAGCGGCACCACCCCCGAGGACACCGCCCAGGCCGTTACCGCCCTCCTCACCGCCAGGAGCAGCCCCGCATGACCACCTTCCTTGATCTTCCCCACCTGCGCCCGAGGGACGACTATGGCCACGCCCGGATGCCGCGCCGGGCTGACGCACCTGCCCCGGAACACATTGACCGGATCGCCTACGGCCGGTTCCGGAATGTGTACCTCTACATCACCGAGGCCTGTCAACTGCGCTGTGAACACTGCTACATGGGCGAACGACTGGAGCGCGCCTTGAAGATGCCGTTGCCCCAGATCACGGAGACGCTGCGGACCTGGCGACGGATGGGCGGCAGCAAGCTGACCATCCTGGGCGGGGAGCCGACGCTTCACCCCAACTACATCGAGGCCATCCGGCTCGGGCGGCAGCTGGGGTACGAGGACGTCATCACCACCACGAACGCCCAGAAGCCCGCGGCACGGAAGTTCCGCCAGCTGGAACCGGCGGACTTCGCCTACGTCCAGGTCAGCCTCGACGGCGGGAGCGCCGCCACCCACGACCAGGTACGCGGCGAGGGCACCTTTGACGTGGCTCTGGAGACGACGGCGGAGCTGGCCGGACGCGGCTTCGACACCCGGATCATCTGCACCGTCAACCGGGCCAACCGGGGCGACGCCCTGAAGCTGTTGGACCTGGCCGACGAGATCGGCGTGTCCCTCGTGAAGTTCCACGTCTTCTCCACCATCGGCACCGGCCACGGCAACGCCGACATGGCGATGGGTCCATCAGCCTGGGTGACGTACTGCGACGTCATCAACCAGGTGGCCCCGGCCTACAAAACCCGGGTCTGGTACCAGCCCACCTACGCCCGGCGAAACCAGATGAGCCGCTATGCGGCGGAGGGATACCAGGGGTGCATCGGCCGGACGCTGGACCGCATTTCGATCTTTCCCGACGGGCGCTGCTACGTCTGTTCGTACCTGTTCGACACGGACCTCAACTTCGCCCGGATGCAGGACGGGCAGGTGGTGTTGAACCGCGAGGCCAACGAGTTCGACCTGTTCACCCAACCGCTGATGACGAGCGCGTGCGGCGGGTGCAAGGCCTCCGCCTGCCAGGGCGGTTGCCCCGCCGAGGAAGTCGTCATGGGCGGCTCCTCCTGCGCCGCGGAGCCGGACATCGTGCCGGTGTGCCGGTTGTGGAAGTCGTCCGCCAAGCCCGAGGACTGAGGGAGACACCCTGATGAATGAGATCATCAAGCCCCTCCGGGGACTGGACTGGGACGACCTCGACGCCGTGGAGAGCGGCACCCGCAAGGCGCTGGCGCAGGTGGCGGAGGACCCGGAGGCGGTGAGGGAAGCCCTGCTCCGCCTGCCGACGCGGCCGGAACTGCTGGCCCTGTGCGAGCACTACGACATCCTGGACAAAATCGTGCTGTACCAGGATGACGCTGGTGTCCGGGTCCGGCTGCACGTCTTCCTCCCCGGCTACTTCGACCGGCCTCACAACCACCGCTGGAGTTACGCCAGCCTGGTGCTGCGCGGGGAGTACCGCCACCACCTCTTCGGCAATGTGGACGTGGACGACGCCCCGGCCCCGGACGCGCTGAAGGCGCTGGTGGTGCGGCCGGAACCGGTGGGCAGCAGCTACGCCCTGCATCACTCGATGGTGCACGCCGTGGTGGCGGAGCCGTTCACGGTGTCGCTGGTGATCCGCGGCCCGGCCGTCAAAGATCGCTTCCTGGTCATGGACCGGAAGACTGGGGAGCGCTGGTGGCAGTTCGGCGCCGCCCAGGAAACGGCCGCCGAGGCCGCCCGCAAACGCCTGACGCGGGACCGCCTGGACGAGCTGACCACTTCACTCCGGGAGTGGGACCTGTTTTAGACCGCCCCGCCGCCCCATGCCTGGCCGCTGCCGGTGCCGAGGCGCGGCCGACGCCCCCGCATCCAAAGGAGGTGCCGCCCATCAGCGACTAATCACCCGCCGCCGTAGACCGACCAACCGCGTTCACCCCGAAGAGCCCGCCCCTCCAACGGCGTAGGGGCGGGCTTCTCGTTCGGTCAGCCAGCGGCCGGGGCAGCCAGACGAGCGCGGGAACTGATGAAGGCGCGCAGCTGGTCCAGGTCCGGAAGGGGTTCGTGGTGGGGACGCTCGCAGCGAAGGCTTCCGCTGGCCGCTGCCAGCTCCAGGGTTTCCCCCATCGGCCAGCCGAGACGCAGACCGTAGAGAAGGCCGCCGGAAAAGGCCGCGCCGGCGCAGTGGGTGTGCCGTACCACGATCTCGAAGGCGGGAACGGATACCCGGCTGGTGTCGCTGAGGGCGACCGCGCCGAAGGCTCCGGCCGTGACCACCACCCAGGAGGCCCGGGTCTGGCTCCGCAGGGAGGCCGCCGTCGCCAGGGCCTCCCCGTGCGCGGCGTCGTCCACGTTCGTCTGGATCACCAGCAGTTCCGGCCAATCCCGGAGCGCGGAAGCCACCTCCGGGCTGAGGCTGGAGCCGCCGAGGTTGAGCAGCAGCGGAACCCCTGCCCGGCGGGCGGCCTCGATGGCGCGGAGGCTTGCTGGTTCGATGAGCTGGTAGCAGTCCACATAGGCGAAGGATGCCGAGGCCAGCGGTGTGAGGTCCACGGCCATCAGCCCATCCAGTACCCCGGGCAGGTACGGAAACCAGGTTCGGGTGCCGTCATCGTCGGCCACGATCACAATGTGCGACGTTGACTGATCCGGCACCGGCCGGGCCGTGGAGGCCACCCGGTGCCGCTCTAACCAGGCCTGGATTTGGACCCCGCCCGGATCATCGCCGAAGTCGTTTGAGAGCACGAGCGCCGGGACCTCGAGGGCGGCCAGGACGGCGGCGGCCATAGGGCCATCCGCCGCGATGGACGGCTCCACCGTCCGGACCGCCGCGCCGTGGTTCGCCGAGGGGAAATGACCCACTGAGCCTTTCCCTGCAACGTTTGGTGACGCTCCGTGAGCGTCGCTGGGTGTGAGCGTCCCTGGGGGTGGAGACGATGAAGGCGCGGGGCTCCGGTAGGAAGTTGTTCCGACCAAAGAGCAACTCCGAAGGAACCCCACGCCTCGATGAGTTTCACATACACCGCCGAGCTGCCGTTCGGCGATCACACCGTTTTCCGTCTGGCGGGT
>NZ_JDWE01000113.1:0-5084 GCF_000685765.2 Frankia sp. BMG5.23 | reverse complement strand
CTCGGCGGCGCGGGCCCGCTGCTCGGCGCGCACGGCACGGGCCACCGCCTCGGCGACCCGTTCGGCGGCTTCGGCCTCGGCCGCCTCGACGGCCGCCTCGACGGCGGTGACGTCGCCGAGGGCGGACATCTGCCGGCTGAAGGCGTCGAGGGCGCAGGTCAGCTCGGCGGCGAGGGCGCGCACCTGAGCGGCGAGGTCCTCGGCGCGCAGCCGACCGGCGGCCAGCGGCAGGGTGGCGAGGTCGGCCCGGGCGGCGGGCGTGCCGGCGGAGTCCGCACCGCCACGCCCGGCGAGCTCACGGCGGCGACGGTAGGCCGCGAGCCGGTTGTGCGCCGGGTCGTCGCAGTACGCCGGCGGGCGCCCCGGGCCTTCGGCGGGGGCGGCGGGTCGGGTACATCCCGGGAAGGCGCAGCGCGGCGCCGTCGCGGCGCGGGCCGCCGCACCCTCGGACCCGCCGCCGCGGGCGCGGGTGCCTTCGGGGACCGCGTGGCCGGCCGCCGGGCCGGCGGTGGATCCCTCCGGCGTCGCCGGGCCGCCCCCAGCCCCCGGCGCTCCTCCCGAAGACATGCCGGCCGCCGGGAGCGCGGGTTCGCCGTCACGGGGACGCGGCGGCCGCATCGGCCCCACCGGTTCAGGCGGCTCCCGACGCTGGTGCGGCGGTCGTGGCACCCGAGACATGACTCATCCCCTCCACTTACATATCGTCGCAAGCGATGAAACGTTTGGAAAAACGTTATACCACGAAACGGAACGTTTCAGGGGAGCGCGTGGCATGGCGCGTCCTGACGCCCGATAAGCCTCCCTTCCCGGGCGTCAGAAAATGATCATCCCGGGATGGTTCCCTGTGACCGGCCCCGGTAGATGGCCGGGTTCCGGCCGCTTTGTTTGGCAGGGACCGCGCTGGCTCGGGTGCACATGGGCCTGGGGGGAATCGGACCAGCGCATGCGCCGACATGGTGATCCGGTCCGGTCCAACTTCAGTGGCACGAACTGCCGGTGGGCCACCTCGGACTGTTCCTACGGTGTGCTACAGCAGCGCAGCGCACCCGTGCGGTGTGGCTGTGGTCCGTGGAGTCCTATCCTGTCAGGATGCGCGAACCCACGGCGGGTCACGAACGCCCGGTGCGCGGCTTCGAGATGATCTGCGAGATCGAGCCGCCGACCCGGCCGGACCTGACCCACGCCCGCCACCAGATCGGCGTCCTGAGCCCCGTCACCGACGCGTTCCTGATCCCCGACAACCACATCGGACGCGCGACGGTGTCGAGCATCGCCGTCGCCCACGAGGTGGCGACGATGGGGGGACGCAGCATCGCCTGCGTGAACTCCCGCGACCGTAACCTGCTCGGCTTCCGCCGCGACCTGCTCACCGCCGCGGCCTACGGCGTCGAGGAATTCCTGTTCGTCCACGGCGACAAACCCACCGCCGGGAACCGGACCGGCGACCTGACCGTGCGCGCGATGATGGACGAGGCCCGCGCGGCCAGCGAGGATCCGGTCTTCGCGGACATGCCGGCGTTCCGGGTCGGCGCCGCGGCTGGCCTACGTCCACTGCCCACCTGGAAACGAGCGGCCGACTTCCTGTTCGTACAGATCAGCTACTCGGTGGACGCCCTGCTGCGCTGGCGCGACGCCCATCCGGTCGAACTGCCGATCTACGCCGGCGTCATGGTCCTCGCGAGCGCCGGGATGGCCCGCCGCCTCGCCGCGGCCATCCCCGACATCGACATTCCCGACGACCTCGTCCAAGCAGTCGAACGGGACCAGGCGGCCGGGGTCGAAGCGGCCTGCGACCAGGTGCTACGGCTGCGCGACAGCGGCGCCTTCGCCGGTGTGCACCTCGTCCCGGTTAGCCGCTACCGCCAGGTCGCCACCCGACTTGAGGACCTTCTCTAACCGCCCGGGCCGGAGTGAGTGACACAGGGCACCCCGACAGTGATTATTAGTACGAAGAGATGTCGATCTGTCGCAGAGCAACATCGTCGGGGGATGTGGTGGGTGGACGCCGAAACAGCAGGAGTGCCAGGAAAAGGGAGGGCTGGTGGAGGTGGACAGCTATGTTCGTTGTGCTGCCCGTCAGTCTGATCGTCCTCGTGGCAGCGTGCAGATCATCTTCTCAATCTCATGTGCCTAGCCCATCCCCCACAACCTCCGGAACGGAAGAGCATTCGAGTACTCCTACCGGCTTCGCGATCCCCACGCTACCCCAGCCGCATCCCACAATCGACCAGAAAAAATCAATCAATGGACAGATTCCTGGGGTCTCGGCAGCCGTTTCGCGCGGTGGTGGCGGCGGAATCCCGAGCGTGCGCCCCGAATCGGGGACTCCACCTCCTTCCAGTCCTCGGGTATCCCCGCCGGATGGCGATAATGCTCCCGCGGGAGGTGGGGGAACCGCGCCTTCCTCGCACATTTCCGGGGGCGGGTGAGACACTTTTCTCGCTTTCTTTTATATCGCACAATTCGGCCGGAAGAGTGGCCTGGCGGGAGTTTGTGTTTATGGGACGATGTCGACGCGGAGTCGGGTGGGGTCCTCGGTGAGGATGACGACGGGTGCGCCGTTGTCCTTCGTCCAGCTGGTGGGTAGCAGGAACCAGCGGTTGGCGCGGTAGGCCAGGACGTGCAGGCCGGTGTAGCGCCAGCGCCAGATGGTTTTGGCGGGTGTGAGGTCGACTTCGTCGACCTGGTAGTCCGGGCTTAACGGGAGTCGGTCGGTGCTGTAGACGATGGCTGCCGATCGTTGCCCGACGGTCGCGGCGATGCCGCGGGCAAGCTGGTTGCCTTGGCGATCGGCTTCGACGGAAAACCCCCAGAACAGGGCGATCAGCAGTGTCGCGGCGAGAGTGGCGCGGCGTAGTCGGGTCAGCGGGGCGGACATCAGCGGTGGGGGTGGTCCGCGGCGGGCGCGGCGGCGGCGTCGCCGGTGACACTGCTGTTCGGCTAGGTGGACGGCGTACTCGGTCAGCACGGCGGCCATGCCAAGCGCGACCGGCGCCACCCGCACAGGTATCAACTTCAGGTTGATCAGGTCGAGGCTGCCGGCTGCGGTCAGGAACAGCAGCATGGCAACCAGCCCGGTTGCGGGAGAGGCCCCCCGAGCGACGCGGGAGGTGGGGGGACGTCGGCGCAGCTGCCGGGTGAGCAGGGCGTGGCCAGCCAGGGTCAGCAGAACCAGGAAGGCGAGGAAGATCAGGGGACGGAAGACGACCTGGGCGCTGCGGAGCACCAGATCCTGGAAGGAGAAGTCCAGCTGGCTGACTTCGAGGCCGAAATAGCCGAACAGGGCCTGCGCACGGACGAAACCGAAGTCGTAGAGCAGCGCGGTGAGTACCGTTACCGGAGCCAGAACAATCCCGAACAGCTCCCCGATCCGGGTAAGCCACGCACCCCCGCTGTCTCCCCCACTTCCGGGGGCCGTCGGCGTCATCGACGAATATCCACAGAGGTGGGAAGAGTGACGTCGAGGCGGGTGACGGTCTGCTCGGGTGGGGTGGTGTCGAGCCCCCATTCACCGAAGCGGCGGACGTTCTCGCGGATGTACGGGCTGATGGTGGCCAGGTCGTCGGGTTCGACCACCTGCCCTTCGGCGACGAGCTGGTTAACGACATCGGTGATGTCCAACGCGTTCTGGTGGATCACGCAGTTCGCGGTCAGCTCGTTGAACTTGACGATCTTCTCGTGATGGTCGGGATCGTTGTGGCCGATCAGGTCCCCGCCGAACATCAGCCAGTCGGCGAAGCCGTGGAAGGCCTCGACCTTGCCCAGACGGCGCAGCAGCGTGACCGAGGAGCGGACGCCTTCCCGGATCGAGATCGCGGCGCGGATCAGATTCTTCCAGCCGGCCTCCGCCAACGTTTTGATCACCAGCCGGCCGGCGCGTTCGGAGACCTCCCCGATCGGATCGGCCGCCCCCGCAGCCTCCTCCTCGATCGATGCCACCAGCCACCCCGTACTACACCCCCGATAGTGATCGGCAGGATACCGAGCGACCCAACGCCGTACGCCACCGGGCTACAGCCGCCCGTTGCCCCTTTCTGCCGTATCTCGGTGGCCTCCCTACCAGGTCGGTTCCCCACAGATCCTGGTCGAGTGCGTTCGGAGACGCGCAAGAACAACGGTGTGACTCCACGTCGGCAGGAGCGCGTACCCGCGGCCGTCAGCGCGCCCGCTGGCCGCCCGCCACGGCTCGCGGTCATCGTCGAGATCCTACCGCACCGCCCGCGAAGTCCTCGTCATCGGAACCTGACCCAACCCGCGCACCAGACTTGATCACTCTCAGGCCCCGTCTTCGCAGCGCGCTACGGTTGCCGGCATGCAGCCGCCACCGCCACGCCCGCCGACACTGCGGGTCATGCAGGCCAGCACCGCAGGCGAACGCGAAACCCTGGAAGCGTTCCTCGACTTTTACCGGGATGTCCTCGTCCACAAGGTGCGCGGTGTCAGCGACCAGGACAGCGCACGCAGGATGCTGCCCTCGCTCACCACCCTCGCCGGCCTCGTCAAACACCTGACCGTGGTGGAGCGAAACTGGTTCGGTCGGCTGACCGACGACCCCGACACACTCCCGACCGGCCAGGAAGACACCAGCTGGGTGCTTGCCGACACCGACACCATCGACTCGCTGCTGGCGGCGTACGACCAGGCGTGCGCAGCCTCCCGAAAGGCCGCGGCCGGGTACGCGCTCGACGACATCGTCGCGACCCCTGTCTCCCGCCCCGACCTACCCCAGGTATCACTGCGGTGGATCTACATCCACATGATCGAAGAGACAGCCCGCCATACCGGCCACGCCGACATCGTGCGCGAGCTCACCGACGGAGCGACCGGCGTACTCGGGTAGCAGACAGCCCGTCGCTCCACCGGCCCCCGCGGTCCGTCGCCGCCGACGAGCTGGGGGTGGCCGTCAACGACGAGCGGGTCCGCCGGCAGGTGACCCGCGGCGGCGCCCACCATCTCGCGAAGATCGGCATGCTGCGACAGCTGGCCGGACAGGCTAAGAGCGTGTCTCACGTCGAGTGCGGGAGTTTCTTCCAGCAGGTGATCGCGGCAGCCAGGCAGAGGAACCCGAGGAAGTTGTAGCCGTT
>NZ_JDWE01000112.1:0-5121 GCF_000685765.2 Frankia sp. BMG5.23 | reverse complement strand
ATCGCCCGCCGTGGTGTGGACAGTACCGAACGCCTCGGCCGGCACCGGTGGAAAGTCGAGAGAACCCTGGCCTGGCTCGGTGGCTACCGCCGCCTGAGCCCGCGTTACGAACGTAACGGCTACAACTTCCTCGGGTTCCTCTGCCTGGCTGCCGCGATCACCTGCTGGAAGAAGCTCCCACGCTCGACGTAAGACACGCTCTAAGAACCGTTTGATCTTGGTTGCTGGCCCTGAAATCGCCGTTCGGCCGGTCGCTACCCGGGCCCTGACCAGGGGTGATGCCCAGTGACCGCGCCGAGGTCTACATCATCTAGCGAATCGAACAGGCGTTCCGCATACCTGGCGGTTCCGGGCGCCTCGGCCCGCATCGTGACCGTGATCGTCGGTGTGGTGGTCGCGTTGACGTTCCTCTTCGGGTTCGGGAACAGCCTCGCGCTCGGGGTGCGGATGGGGGTCCCGATCTGGGTGGCGCCGTAGTCGCACCAGCGGTGGACCTGTCCGTGGTCGCGCTGCTAGAGCGCCGGTCAGGTAGCCGTATGTGAGCTGTGGTAGGCGGCACCGGTCGGCGGGTGTCATGTGCCCGTCTTGATCGGAAGGTGCTGGCTGATGCGTCCTGGGATATGGGCTCCGCCGGTGGAGCCCTCGACCGCGGAACAGACTGTGATCAGGCTGGTGCGGCGGGCGAAGCTGTTCGTGTTCCTGCGCCGGTATCGCCACGAGCTGTTCGACGAGGCGTTCCAGACCGAGCTGGCCGAGGTCTACCGCGACAGTCCGAAAGGGCAGCCGGCGCAGTTGGCGTTGGCGCTGATCCTGCAGGCCTATACCGGTGTCTCCGACGACGAGGTGATCGAGGCGACGGTGATGGACCGGCGTTGGCAGCTGGTTCTGGACTGTCTGGACACCGACCGGTCTCCCTTCTCCAAGGGCACCCTGGTGGGCTTCCGCGCCCGGCTGATCGGCGCCGGGTGGGACCGGCGGCTGGTCGAATGCACCGTCGAGATCGCCACGGTGACGAAGGGCTTCGGGCCGCGGGCGTTACGCGCAGCGTTGGACTCCAGCCCGCTGTGGGGTGCCGGCCGGGTGGAGGACACCCCGAACATGATGGGACACGCCCTGCGCAAGGCCCTGGGTGTGATCGCGGCTCAGCAGGGGTGGGGGCGGGCCGAGGGAACCAGGGTCCTGGCCGGCCAGGCCGGGGCACCGGTGCTGGCCGGGTCCAGCCTCAAAGCCGCGTTGGACGCCGACTGGGACGATCCCGACGAGCGGGACCGTGCCCTGGCGGTGGTGCTGGCCGCCCTGGAGGCGGTGGAGACCTTCGTGGCCGCCCAGCCCGCCCCGGAGGCGGCCGAAGCCGCTGTCGCGGTGGCCCGTCAGGTCCGCGACCAGGACGTCGAGGTCACCACGGCCGGGACAGCGCGGCTGCGCCGCGGGGTCGCCAAAAACCGGCGGATCAGCGTGGAAGACCCGGACATGGCCCACGGCCGTAAGTCCCGCTCCGTCCTGGTCGACGACTCTGCTGCTTAATTCGGCTGGGTGTCGTTGGTGCGGCATGATCTCCTCTGCGGTCCTGGTCGTGTCGTGGGCTGCGGGAGGTGGAGTGCATGTCGTTGCAGCCGAAGGGGCTGCCCGAGATCCCGGCGCAGACCGTGGCGGTCGCCCGGGCGGCGTTCCCGCGTGGGACGTTGGCGATGCGGCTGCGGGACCGGCTGGCCGAGGTGTTGGTCGATGAGCCGTTCACCGGGGCGTTCGGGCGCCGGGGGGCGCCGGGTCTGCCGCCGGCGGTGTTGTCGCTGGTCACGGTGCTGCAGTTCACCGAGAACCTGACCGACCGGCAGGCTGCGGCGATGGCGGTCCGCGCGATCGACTGGAAGTACGCGCTCGGCGCGGAGCTGACCGATACCGGGTTCGACCCGACGGTGCTGTCCCGGTTCCGCGCCCGGCTGGCCGACCACGGCCTGGAACGGGTGGTCTTCGACCGGCTCCTGCAGGCCTGCGTCGACCAGGGCCTGATCGGCGGCGGTCGCAGGGCGCGCACCGACTCCACCCATGTGATCAGCGCGGTCCGGGACCTAAACCGGACCGAGCTCGCCGGGGAAAGTGTGCGGGCGGTGTTGGAGGCCCTCGCGGTCGCGGCCCCCGGCTGGCTGGCCGACACCGTGGGCATCGACGAGTTGGCGCATCGCTACGGCGAGCGGGTCAACGGGTGGACGATGCCGTCGTCGAAGACGGCCCGGGACCGTCTTGCCGTGGTGTTCGGGCAGGACGCGCTCGCCCTGTGCCGGGCGGTCGCCGCTTCCACCGCGCCGGGCTGGCTGGGCGAGATCCCCGCGGTGGCGTTCCTGCGCGAGATGCTGGTGCAGACCTACTACCTGTCCACCGATCCTGTCCACCGATCCCCGGGGACGGGAGGTGATCGCAAAGCGGGACGCCGACAGACAGGGTGTCCCGCCTGGACATCGTCGCTTGGCCTCCCCCTACGACCGCGATGCGCGGTGGGCGGCCAAGGGCGACGACCTGTTCTGGTGCGGCTACAAGGTCCACCTCACCGAAACCTGCGACCCTCCCCCCGGAGCCGGAGCCGGAGCCGACGTGTTGCCGTTACGGCTGATCACGAACGTTCTCACCACCCAGGCGAGCGTCCCGGACGTGAAGGCCACCGAGATCGTCCAGGCCAGCCTCGCTGAGCGTGGCCTCACCCCGGGCGAGCACTACCTCGACGCCGGCTACTCCAGCGCCGACCTCATCCACGACGCCGCCACCCGGGGCATCACCATGGTCACCCCAGCCCTCCTCGACCACTCACCCCAGGCCAAGGCCAACGCCGGGTTCGACAAGGCCGCGTTCCGGATCGACTGGAAAGCCCGCCAGGTCCGCTGCCCGCAGGGCCACACCAGCACCGGCTGGTACCCCGTCCGCCAGCACGAACGCGACGCCATCGTCGTCGCGTTCGCCCGCACCGACTGCCACCCCTGCCCCACCCAGAAAGCGTGCACCACCTCCACCCGCCGCACCCGTTACCTCAGCCTGCGCCCCCGAGAACTCCACGAAACCCTGGCCACCGCCCGCGCCGAGCAGGCCACCGACACCTGGAAGACCAGGTACGCCCTGCGCGCTGGGATCGAGGGCACGATCAACCAGGCCCTCGACGTCACCGGCCTGCGCAACGCCCGCTACCGCGGCCTGCCCAAGACCCGCCTCCAACACGCCTTCTCCGCCACCGCGGTCAACGTCCTCCGCCTCGACGCCCACTGGAACCCCGACCAGCCACCCTTCACACCCCGCGCCAGCAGGCTCACCCGCCTCAGCCAGCAGCGCACAACCCCAACCGCGAATTAAGCAGCAGAGTCGTCGACGGGTACAAACGCCACGTGGTCACCGACCTGGACACCGGGCTGGTGCCCGCGGTCGGGCTCACCCCCGCCAACGTGCCCGAAGCCACCGTCACCAACACGATCAGCGACGACCTGGCCGCCCAGAATCTCCGCCTGACCGAGCTCCACATCGACCGGGCCTACCTGTCTTCCACCCTGGTGCGTGACCGCGACCCCAACCTGGAGATCTTCTGCAAGGCGTGGCGGGTACGTAATGCCACCGGCCGGTATGCCAAGACCGCCTTCACCCTGGACTTCGACCGCGGCCTGCTCACCTGCCCCCACCAGGTCACGATGCCCTTCGCCCCAGGCCGCACCGTGCGTTTCCCCGCGAAGGTCTGCGCGGCCTGCCCCCTGCGAGAACGATGCACCACCAGCGCGACGGGGCGCAGCGTGACCATCCACCCCGACGAAGCCCTGCTCACCGAGCTCCGCGAACGCCAGCACACCCCCGCCGGCCGCGCCCGCCTCCGCGAACGCACCAAAGTCGAACACACCCTCGCCCACATCGGCCACTGGCAAGGCCGCCGCGCCCGCTACCACGGACAGCGCAAGAACCTGTTCGACCTCCGCCGCACCGCCGTCGTCCACAACCTCCACGTCATCGCCCGCCAAAAACACGATCAGCAAGCAGCCTGATGACTACTTGACCGGCGCTCTAGGCACCAGGCACCTCGCGGTCCATGGCGGGCCCGAGGTGGTGCTGCGCGCGGCGCGGCGCCTGCTCCTGTTCGCCAGCCTCGTCATACTGTCCTTGAACATCGCCGAACCGTTGATCGCCGGCCACTGCGGACGCGCCGCGTTCGACGCGGTCGGTTCTCTCCGCTTAGTGGTTGAGGCTGGAAGTCCTTTGGGGGTGTTAGGCGGCCTGTGTGAGGGCTCTGGCATTTGGTTCTGACTTCACCTGACTCCCGTGATCATTGGTGTCGGGTGGTGGGACGGGCAACCGAGCGACGGAGCCCGCGACGGCTGGTGCTGTGTCGTCGTCGAGGCGGGCGAGGTGGCGTTCGAGGTCGGCCGCGGTGTACTTCCACTTGAACGGTGTGGCGGTGACGTTGTAGCGGTCGACGAACGCTGTCAGGGTGTCGGCGAGCACGTCGAGGCTGGCGAAGTCGCAGGGTGACACGACCTTCCGTTGGACGAGCGAGAAGAAGATCTCCACTTGGTTCAGCCATGAGGCGTGTGTCGGGGTGTGGATCAGGATGCGGTTCGGGTGGGCGGCCCTGAGTCAGTTGATCGAGGCCTGGCCTCGGTGGTCGGAGCCGTTGTCGACGATCACGAACACGCGCTTCGCCGTCCGGTAGCGGTCCTGGGCCATGACCTGGCCCATCAGTTCCATGAACGGCGCGATGCCCGTCGTCGGCGGGGTCAGCACGGCGGCGATCCTCCCGGTCTGGACGTCGAGCGCGGGCAACAGCGCGAGCGCGCCGTGACGTTCGTACTCGTGCTCGACCCGGATGATCCTGCCCGGGGCGGGCGGGGTGGTCGGGTGGATCCGGGCTCTCGCCTGGATCGACGGCTTCGCGTCGATCGAGACGATTCGATCCTCGGGGCCGAGGGGTTCCTCCTGGTAGAAGCCCTCGTAGAGATCGAGGATCACTTTCGCCTTCGCGGCGAAGNCCGGGNCGCGCGCGAAGATCCAGGACTGGTAGCGCCACGGTTTGATCGGGTGCTCGGCGAGGATCCGCCGCACCGACGACGCCGAGATCGCGTCGACCAGGCCGCGGGAGAGCAGTTCGGCGGCGAGTTC